>JAXYYF010000175.1:0-5347 GCA_037419475.1 bacterium | reverse complement strand
AAAACATTGATTTTACTGACTTTTTCATGTTTTCTTATTAGGAGGCGGGGAAAGCCGTCCTCTTTAATATTTTCCTCTGCTGCAAAAACACACTCTGCTGACAGAAATTTTTACAGCACTTTATTGAGAAAGCTGACCAGACGCGAACTTTCCGGGTGTGTAAAGAGCTCGTGCGAGGGCTTGTCCTCTTCGATATGGCCGCCGTCGAGGAAGATGGTGCGGTTGCTGACCTCACGCGCGAAGTGCATCTCATGCGTAACAACGATCATGGTCATGCCGCTTTCGGCAAGATCTTTCATGACGTCCAGCACCTCTCCGATCATTTCGGGGTCGAGCGCGCTGGTCGGCTCGTCAAAAAGCATGACCTCGGGATCCATCATCAAAGAACGCACGATGGCGATGCGCTGCTTCTGACCGCCGGAGAGCTGGCTGGGGTATGCGTCAGCGCGGTTGGCCAGCCCGACGCGGCCAAGCAATTCAAGTGCTTTGGCCTCTGCTTCCGTCTGATCCATGCCCTTGATGCGGGTGGGGGCGGCAGTCAGGTTTTTCATCACGTTCATGTTGTTGAACAAATTGAACTGCTGGAATACCATGCCCATTTTCTGCCGGTGCTGGTCGATATGCCTGCTTTGCCCTTTTGCACAGATATCCACACCGTCAAACAGGATCTGACCGGAGGTCGGCGTCTCCAGCAGATTCAGGCAGCGCAAAAAGGTGCTCTTGCCGCCGCCGGAAGGGCCGATGATGGATACGACCTCGTTCTTGCTGAACTCGACGCTGATGTGCTTGAGGACCTCAAGCTTATGAAAGCTTTTGCACAGGTCTACGACCTGAAGAACTTTTTCACTTGCCATGGTTCATCTTCCTTTCTGCCAGAGCGATCAGGCGGCCGCCTGTGAAGGTCATCGCAAAATAACACAGCGCCGCGATGGCCAGACAGGCAAGGCTTTTGTAGGTCACGGCGATGACGTCATTCGTGCGGAACATCAGGTCGGCAAGACCAATGACGGAAACGATAGAGGATTCCTTGATGACGGTGACAAACTCATTGCCGAGCGCGGGGAGAATGTTGCGGATGGCCTGCGGCAGAACAACGAGCCGCATAGCTTGACCGTGGCTGAAGCCGACGCTGCGCGCAGCTTCCATCTGGCCGTAATCCACGGCCTGCACGCCGGAACGGATGATCTCGGCGACATAGGCGCAGCTGTTGATGCTCATGGCAACGATACCCGCGGAAAAGCGCGAGAAATTCGGGATCCAGGAAATATTGGGCAGCGTGAAGCCGACCATAGGAAGACCGTAAAAAATGAACATGAGCTGTACCATTAAGGGCGTTCCGCGGATAAATTCAATATAGGCGACCGCGAACCAGCGGAGCGGCAGAATTTTGCTCATGCGCATGCTGGACATGAGCGTACCGAAAATCGTGCCGAAGAGCACGGTGAATGTGGCGATGATGAGCGTATTGACGATGCCTTCCTCAAAAAAGCTGTGGTAGCGAACGGCGAGCTTTCCAATCGTCTGAATAAATTCCATGGGGACTCCTCCTCAAAGCAATGCGGGCTTCGCCGCCGAAACGGCGAAGCCCGTGGTTTGTGTCCTTATGTTATTTCCTTCCGCGACTTACAGGCCGAGGCTGGCGGCCAGTTCAACAGCGTCCTCGTAGGCCTGCTGATAGCTGCCATCGGAGGTGACCTTATTGACAACCTCGTTTACGGCGGCGACCAGATCCTCGTTGCCCTTGGCGATCACGACGGATTTGCCGAAAGAAGCCTCTTCTGCGGTGAAGGCGAAGTTGGAGACCTCGAGAGCGCCATTGCTGGTGGCGACCAGAGCCTCGCCGACAGCCTGATCGACAACCAGACCGGCAATGTTGCCGTTCTGCACCTCAAGGGCGAGTGCGGGATACTTTTCCAGTTCAAAAAGCTCGCTGTCGGGCAGGGCGGACTGGATCAGCTGGGACTGGATGGTGCCCTTCTGCGCGCCGACCTTCTGACCGGCAAGAGATTCCTTGGTGGAATAGACGTCAGCGTTGCCAGACTTGACGATCAGCAGCTGTGCGCTGGTTTCATACAGATCGCTGAAGTCAATCTCCTTTGCACGCTCGGGGGTGTTGGTGAAGGCCGCAATGCCAAGGTCGACCTGACCGGACTGGACGGCGGGGATGATGCCGTCGAAGGCCATATCAACGACCTCAAGCTCAACGCCGAGGCTGTCGGCGATCTGCTGGGCCAGCCACATGTCGCATCCGGCATAGTTGGCGTCGAGATCCTTGAACTCATAGGGAGCGTACTGGGCTTCGGTGCCGACGACAAGCTTGCCGTTGGCTTTGATCTTTTCGAGCAGTGTGGCGGGGGCCTGAGACTGTTCTTCCTGCTGGGCGTCGTTGTTTTCACTCTCCTGCGGATCGGTGGTCTTGCCGCAGCCGGTCATAACCGCCAGCAGCATCGCCGCGCCAAGCGTCAAAGCAAACAGCTTCTTTGCCATGTTAAAGGTTTTCATATTGTCCTCCATCTTGCGCATTTAAATGCGCAAATTTGTATTTTATACGCATAATTATACGCGCGGAGACCGATTTGTAAATAGACGTCTGCTACAAGAATGAGGGAAAGATGAGCACCTATATTGTGTAAATATGCAAAAAAGAGAGAAGCTGTCAAAATGACAGCTTCTCCATACGGTCAAATGCGGTTTTCAGGTGCTCAATGCCGACGGTACAGGCAATGCGGAAGTGGCCTGCGCCGCTTATGCCGAAGGGAGTGCCGGGACTGACGAGGATATGAGCCTGTTCCAGCAGTGCCTTGCAGAACTGCTTTTCATCAAGCCCTGTTTTCTCGATGCCGGGGAAGAGATAAAATGTACCCTTCGGACGGACAAGGCTGAGGTAGGGGATCTTTTCGATCCGGTCGGCGGAGTAAACGATACGGTCATGGTATGCGGAAACGTATTTTTTACGGATCTCCGCGCGCATGGAAAGTGCCTGGATCGCCGCACGCTGCGAAATGGAGGGTGCAGAGTAAATGAGCGAACCGTTGATGTTATTCATTACGGCCAAGAGCTCCGGCTCGGCAATGATGACGCCGACGCGCCAGCCGGTCATCAGGAAGTTCTTGGAGAAGCTGTTGAGCGTAATGGTGCGCTCGGCCATGCCGGACAGTGTGCGGAGGGGGCGGAAGCTGCCCTCATAAAGATATGTGGTATAGATCTCGTCGGCGGCAATGAGCAGATCGTACTCCTGCGCAACGCGGGAGAGGAGCGAGAGGGTATCCATGTCGTAGCCCATACCGGTCGGATTGGTGGGGTTATTGAAGATAATGGCTTTGGTGCGCGGCGTGATGGCGGCGCGCAGACGGGCTTCATTGATGGCATAGTTTTCGTCGGCGTAGGTCGGCACATCCACGCACACGCCGCCGGCCAGCTCGATCTGGGTGCGGTACATGGCGAAATAGGGGGAAAAGACAATGACCTCATCGCCGGGATCAAGAATGGCGAGCATGGTGAGCGCCATTCCCAGACAACTTGATGCGCTCACGAGCACATGGTCGCTGGAGAGCGGCTGGCCGAAGTCCTCCTCCCAAGCCCGGCAGACCGCGGAGATGAGCTCAGGATCGCCCTTGGGATCACCGTAGTGCGTGTGGCCCAGTCTGGCATCGCGGAATGCGGCGTTGATAATGGCCTCGTCGGTGGTGAAATCGGTATCGCCGATGCTCAGATCGATGATATCCTTGTATTTGGAAAGAGCCTCGGTGTCGAGGGATAAGCCCGCACCGCCGGACTGAAAACGCTTGGCAATGTAGTTACGCTTCATTTGCAGAGACCTCCTTAACAATGTGCGGAATCACGGTGGAACCGTTCGGGATCACATAGATCGTTTTTCCCTGAAGCTGTGCCGCTTCAAGAAGTGCATCCGTATCGGAGAACGCCCGAATCCCCATCGGCTCGACCTCCTTCGGATCAATGCTTGAATAGAGCAGAATATTGTAGCGCTGCGCTTGCTCGCAATTAAGAAAGAAGATATAGCCGGCGACTGTGAAATGCTCGCGCAGGCGCTGCTCAATGGTGCCGGCGAGAAGATCCTTTGACCAGCCGAAGTACTCGGCGGGACCGCCGCCCTCGCGTGCCTCGATCATAAGGATCAGTGTGCCGCCCGGCTTGAGTGCGGATTCCACATTGTCAATGGTTTTTGTGCCCTGATAAAGGGAAATGTCCTTCGGGAAGCCGCCGCAGCTTGTAATGACGACATCCGCCTTCTGTGGCACGTCGACCTGATAAATGCGGTCGACCATCCGGCAGGCCTGCTCCCATGAAGTGAGGTAGTGACCGGAAAAAATAGCGGCCAGCTGCATTTGTGCGTTCATGACGAGATTGACAATAAACAGGTTTTTCACCATGCCGGCGGCTTCGCACATGTCCTCGTGCAGGGGATTGCCACGCAGAACGCCGTTGCCGATGGCCGGATTGGAACGCAGCGACGCGGCGTCAAGGGAAAACGCGTGGTTGTGAAAGATGGTCTCCCGGCCGCTGATGCCCGGCAGAATGCTTTTACGGCCGCCGCCGAAGCCGGCCATGACGTGGTGCGTTACTGCGCCAAGACAGACGACCAGATCCGCAATTGCCGCGGTGCGGTTGATGGAGACCGGCGTGCCATGCGGCGTTGTGCCGAGATAAACGAGATCGTCCGCTTCAAAGTTGTGGTTTTCCACGGCGATCCGGTCGTAAACGGCATCCGTCACCAGCGTGCGCAGCTCCGCCTCGTCACCACCGGTGTGCGTGCCGTTGGCGATCACGATGGTGATATCGGCCTCGCGTACCCCGCAGCGTTCGGTGAGATAGTCCACCAGATGCGGAATAACGAGATCCTGACGCATCCAGAAACGAGACATATCACTGACGACCAGAGCAACGGTGCTGCCCGCAGCGGCTCGCTCATGCAGCGGTGCACTGTCAATCGGTGCATCGAGCGAGGCCCACAGTGCCGTGCGTATATCGAAAATGGGAGCGACGGCATTGCCGTGCAGCTCACCGAGGATGTTCTTTTCGTCCAGCGGAAGCTCGACCATGCCGCTGCCATATGCAAATCGATAGGTTTTCATTCACTCCACCCGAATATCCTGTATGAAATAATACTTTGGAGTATAAGGCAAAGAAGAGAAAGATGCAACAGCCAATATGCATAAAAATTAAGAGAATGTTGATAAAAACAAAAGGGAGTCCGCTTCCATCGGAAGCAGACTCCCACTGAATTGCTACGCTTATTGCAAAAATACGGTATTTAGAAGTGCTTTTCTTACTTCAGGCTCTCGGCCACCGCGACAGCCACCGCGACGGTCGCGCCGACCATCGGGTT
>JAXYYF010000174.1:0-21068 GCA_037419475.1 bacterium | reverse complement strand
TCTTTTCTGCTGATACTCTTTTTCTTTTCAAAATAATTCACTGCTTAATAATGGGCGGAGATCTATTAAGATTGGGAGGACAATGATAAGATATCATAGAAAAGATATGGAGTGGTGAATAGACTGTAAATATCTACGATTGTAAAATCTCCTTTGTGTTGGATAGATTCTGTGATATAATACAAAAAATAATTGTTATACACAGGAGGTTCGCTATGAGTACAGAGAAGAACCACATTAGCCTATCCGAAGAGCAGCAATTATTTATTTCAAAAGCCTTGGAGGGGCACAATATCCTTGTTGATGCCTGCATAGGAAGCGGAAAAACAACCGCCATACAGATGCTTTGCAACACAATGCCTCCCGAGCGCAATATTCTCTACCTTACATACAACCGGCTACTAAAAATTGATGCAAAATCAAAAATAAAGGCAAGGAATGTTACTGTCACGAACTACCACGGCTTTGCATACTCCTCTTTGATAAAAGAGGGAATATCAGCAGGTATTTCTGACCTGATTCAGACATTTAACAAAACACATCCCAATATAGCCCAATATGACGTGCTTATATTGGACGAGTATCAGGATATCGAGCTTGAGTTGGCAGAAATGCTGAAGTTCATAAAAGCTTCCTGCCCCGACATTCAAATTATAGCAGTCGGTGATATGGAGCAAAAAATATATGATAAAACAACGCTCAATGTACCATCTTTCATTGATGATTTTCTTGAGAATTATATCCGACTTGAATTTACAAAGTGCTTCAGACTATCGCCTGAATTGGCAGGAAAGCTGGGCCGTATTTGGGAAAAGACGATTATCGGTGTAAATGAAAGCTGTGTCGTTGAGGAGATGAGCATAGCACAGGCGGTTGATTTTTTAGCAAAGCAGGAGCCGCGGGACATTTTATGCCTCGGAGCACGGATTGGCGATATGGTTAACTCACTCAACGAGCTGGAATTTCGTTATCCTGACCGTTTTAACAAAAAGACCGTCTATGCCAGCATCAGAGAAACAGACACGGGTGGAGCGACAGAACCTAAAAAGACATCGGCTATTTTTACGACCTATGACAGCAGCAAAGGTTTGGAACGGCCTGTGTGCGTTATCTTCGATTACACAGAAAGCTATTGGCAACTCCGTATAGCCAAGCCGCAGCAATCCTATCAAATCCTGCGGAATATTTTCTGCGTCGCAGCCAGTCGAGGAAAGCAGCATATCATCTTTGTAAAAAGTGATGAAGCCATGCTTTCGGAAGAAACTATCTCAACGCCGGTGGGTACAAATATGGATTTCGGGGACGTCGATATTTCCCAAATGTTTGACTTCAAATATAAGGAGGACGTTGAGGACTGCTACGGTTTGCTGGAAATATCTCCCACCACTCTCTCAGAAGACACCCGTGAGATTTATGTCAAAAATACAGATGGACTGATAGATCTTTCCCCTTGCATCGGTACTTATCAAGAAGCAACATACTTCAGCCAGTATGATATTGATAAGGATATTGACTTTTATCTGAAACTAAACAAAGACCAAGGTGCTAAAATTGACGGAAATATCCGCAGTAAATCTCTTGATAAGAAAATCCTATACCTCACTTCTTTGGAAACAAAGCAAAACCGGTATAAGACACAAGTTGACATCCCATTTGTTTCCGATGTGGAACGAGACTTTTTATGCCAAAGGTTAAGTTCAAAGTTTTCCGAAGATGAAACTGTTCAGGTGGAATGTGCGATCCCATTTGCAGATAATGATGGAGTGGAACTGCTTTTTACTGCGCAAGGTCGCGCCGACGTGGTAAAAGACAATATTGTTTATGAGTTGAAGTTTGTCTCTGAGCTTACCCATGAACATTTTTTGCAGTGCGCTTGTTATATGGTCGCAATGGGACTTGACATCGGTATTCTATGGAATACCAGAAAGAATCAGGCTTATGAGATACGAGTTCCCGACCGTAAAGCATTTCTGGATGCAGTTGCCAAAGCCATCACAAAGGGGTTTTTAAAGGAATACAAGAGTGTTGGCAGCATAACCGCTTATAATGCTTCTGAGCATGAAACCGCATTTGCAGTTATTGATACTGAGACAAACTTCCGGGACGAAGTGATGTCCATAGGCGTTGTAATTGCAGATACTTCAACCTATGAGGTAATCGATTCTAGATATTACATTATTACACCTGCGTGCTCTATTGGCGGAATGTATTCTAGTGCTCTACATCTATCTAAACGGAATCAATCTATAACGTGCAGCCGTTCGGCAGCATTTGCTGATTTGCATGAAACTCTTGATGCGCATGATATTCAGTCAATCTGTGCCTACAACGCTTCGTTTGACCGAAATCATTTGCCAGAGCTCCAATCATTCGCTTGGTATGATATTATGAAACTGGCTGCTTATATGCAGTATAACTATACGATTGCTAACCATTCAAACTGTACTGCTAATGGTAAGCTGAAAGCTCGGTATGGTGTAGAACCGACCCTGCAACGATTGCTGGGCGATTTTAATTATCATGAAACGCACAATGCACTACTTGACGCTCATGACGAGTTGAAAATCATGAAACTGTTGGGACATCCGTGGAAGACGTATAAAGAAGTTGCCGTTGTTAATGTGAAAAAAACCGGAAAGCAATCCAATTCAAATTTCGTAACACAGCCAAAGCAAAATAGATCATACTTTGAGCCTACTGATCGGACCTATTGGATAATGGATGAATTAACATATCGGTACAACGTAAGTCGGCATAAAATCTCAAGTGACTTTATGGAACGAGGTTTGCCTTATTATAAAGAGGGCCGCAGTTATTGTTTTCCTATTGATGAAGTTAAGAAATGGGAAATCAAAACAAAGCAGATTCCCTATGGACGCGGAAAGGATATGATCGAACTTCCCGCCTATTCGGAATACTGCAAATATCTCTCTGACGAACTATCCAAGGCAAAACAGAATAAGGATAAGACTCGGGAGCGAGAGATAAAACTGTTGGCCCAGCAAAGCGAAATTCATTTAGATGACAATTCCTTTCCCACATGGTTTATATTCTTCATACTTGCAGTTTGCGCGCTTATTGCCTATTGTTTTTTTAGGTAAGGTGATACCGTAAAATAAAATATTATATCTATCAGCCAATTTGTTAGCAGCTCCGCTCCTCCATTCTACCCTGCCGGTACTGGTGAGGGACTGCGTCTGGCAAAGGAAAAGCTGGATCAGAAAAATATATATTATGTCAATCCGAGCTTCGATCAATGAACAGAAAAAGAGAGGGAATGTTTTTCATTCCCTCTCTTTACATCCAGCGCTTCCCCTGAATTGCCGTATGCAGATCGTCGGCAAGCTTCGTCACGTCCGAAGCGCTGACCGTATGGAACGCACCGCGGGTAAAGGTATTCATATTCATCATATGCACCAGTGAGGCGGCACCGTCGATAAGCGAAGCGTCCTCCGTCGGGAAGGTCAGCAGATAGCTGAGATTGTCCGTATTTCCGGTGTCGAAGCTGCCGGGTGCGCCGTCCGCGGGATGCTCGGAGTCGCCGCCCATGGCTGGGAACTTCTCCTCCTCACCGTATGTATTCCAGACTGTGGTGAGGATAGAGAGCGCATCGCCAGAGGATGCGGTGGACTTCTTGGACTCAGAAGGCTCCGCGTTCACCGGTTCCTCTGTCGGCTTTTCAGCAGGCTTTTCCGCGGGGTTGTCCGCCTTGGATGGCGTTTCAGGATGTTTGACAGGCGTCTCTGCCAGCTCCTGTGCCGCGCTGTCCTCCGACTCAGCCGGCTATGTCAGCTCCGGCTGTGCAGGCTCATCTGGCGCATCGCTCGTTCCGTCGGTCTTCACTTTCTCATTTTCCTGCTCCTCCTGTGCTGGAGGCTCACCTGAGACTTGAGGGGGATCTGCTTTCGCGCCGCAAGCGGCGAGGGAAAGCAGCATCACGAGGGCAAGAAGCAGGGAAATCGTTCGTTTCATGCGAATGGTTCTCCTTAAAATTTAGTGGTTTTCCCGCTCAAGGCAGGCTTTATCGGGTTAGACGTACAGTGCACGGAAAAAATCCGTTCTATGTTCAAATATTTTGATCCACCCTCAGCTCATAATTGACAATGTCAAGATAGGTCCCGAATTTCAAGCCAACCTCATGGAGCGTACCGGAATAGGTAAAGCCGAATTTTTCGTGCAGCCGGACGCTGGCTGCGTTGCTGCCGGTAATGACTGAAACAACGACATGCGTTCCCCTATCCTCGCGCGCCATTTGCAGAATCGCGTCCATCAGTGCGCTGGCTGCGCCGCGTCCGCGGCTTTCGGGATCAACGTAGACCGAAAGCTCGACAGTCTGCAAATATGCGTCCCAGTCGCGGTAGGCGGAAAGCGAAGCGTAACCGATGATCTTCCCATCCTCCTCTGCGACCAGCAGCGGGTGATTGCCGGTATTGTGCGCGGAAAACCATGCCTCACCGGCCGCGCCGGCGCGCGGCTGACAGTCAAATGTCGCCGTGCCGTTTTTCACCTCATAATTGTAAATGGCAAGCATCGCATCCAAATCGCGGCGCTCCGCTGTACGGATATTCATAAAACCTTTCCCTTTCTGGAAAGCAGATCCATCTGATCGTTCTGTCCAGCTTTTTCCACGTCTTCTGCTCCTTGATCGCCGAGGAGCTCCAGAAACTCCTCCTCACTGAGCACAGGGATCCCAAGCTCTTGTGCCCTTCGCAGTTTGCTGCCCGCGGCCTCGCCCGCAACGACATAGCTTGTCTTTTTTGACACTGAGCCGGATGCCTTGCCGCCGTGATCGGCGATCATTTTCTCTGCCTCGTCGCGTGTAAAACGAGTGAGCGAGCCGGTGAGCACAAAGGTCTTACCGGCAAAACGCAGATCCTGCGGAGCCTCCGTACTCATCATATTGACGCCTGCGGCCTTGAGCGAACCGATCAAATCGCGCGACTGCGCATCGGAAAACCAGCGCTGCAAAAACTGCGCGGTGATCTCCCCGATGTCATCCACAGCGGTCAGCTCCTCGACCGACGCGCTCATCAGCGCATCCATGGAGCCGAACCGCTGCGCGAGGACGCGTGCGGCCTTCACGCCGATCTGACGAATACCGAGCGCGCAAAGCAGACGCGAGAGATCATTGTTCTTCGAGCGTTCAATGGCGGCGACCGCATTTTGTGCTGACTTCAGTCCCATGCGGTCAAGCTGTGCAAGCGTCTGCACATCAAGGCTGTAAAGGTCAGACGCCTTGCAGACAAGGCCGGCACTGACCAACTGCTCGAGCAGTGCAGGGCCCACGCCGTCGATGTCCATGGCCTCGCGTGAGGTGAAGTGCGTCAGGTTCCGCAGCAGCTGCGCGGGACACTCCGCACCCGTACAGCGTGTGGCGCTCTCCCCTTCTTCGCGGTAAACCGGCGCGCCGCAGACCGGACAGCGGTCCGGCAGACGGTATGGTTTCGTGTCGTCGGGACGTTTGTCGGTCAGCACACGGACGATCTCGGGAATGATCTCGCCCGCCTTGCGCACGAGCACTGCGTCTCCGATGCGGATATCTTTTTCGTCGATGAAATCCTGATTATGAAGCGTCGCGTTCGTGACCGTCGTGCCGGCCAGATGCACCGGTTCAAAGACAGCCTTCGGTGTCAGAACGCCGGTGCGGCCTACCTGCACGACGATATCGGTGATGCGCGTTTCCTTCTCCTCCGGCGGATATTTGTAGGCAATGGCCCAGCGGGGAACCTTGCTCGTAGAGCCAAGCACCTCACGGTCTGACAGGCTGTTAAGCTTCACGACTGCGCCGTCCATATCGTAGGGCAACTCCGTGCGGTGCTCGCCGAGGCGGCGGATCTCTGCGAGTGCGTCCTGTACATTGTCAACGACCTTGTTGCCGATGACCTTAAATTTCTGTCCGCGCAGATAATCAAGCGTCTCCGCATGAGTCGTGAACGAACGTCCCTCGGCAAGCTGGAGATTAAAAATTGCGATATCCAGCCGCCGCTTAGCCGCGATTTTCGGATCCAGCTGGCGCAGCGATCCTGCGGCGGCATTGCGCGGATTGGCAAAGGTCTGCTCGCCGTTCTCCTCGCGCTCGGCGTTGAGCTCTGCAAAGACCTTCCGCGCCATATAGACCTCACCGCGCACGATCAGATGCGGCAGCTTTTCCGGCAGCACCATCGGGATGGACTGGATGGTGCGCAGATTCTCGGTCACATCCTCGCCCACGCGGCCGTCGCCGCGCGTTGCGCCGCGGACAAACACGCCGTCGCGGTATTCAAGCGCCACGGACAGGCCATCCACCTTCGGCTCGACGCTGTATTCGGCGAAGGAGAGCTGCTCGCGCACCTTTTCGTCGAACTCCACGACCTCAGCATCGGAAAAGGAATCCTGAAGGCTTTCGAGCGGAACCGCATGCGTCACCGGATCAAACTTTGTCAGCGCCATGCCGCCCACGCGCTGCGTGGGCGAATCGGGCGTGATCTCCTCGGGATGCTCGTGCTCCAGATTAGCCAGCTCGCGCTGGAGCATATCATATTCATAATCGCTGATGCTCGGCTCATCAAGCACATAATAGCGGTAGGAATGCGCATTGAGCGTATCACGCAGTTCCTTCATTCGTTCCTTGTAGGACATAACTCTCTCCCCTTTTATCCGGCGTCGTTCATGATAAATTCCTCTGCGGTTGTGTCGGCATCCTCCCGCGAGTTAAAATAGGTGTAGGTATCCGGCACAGAGCCGACAATAACCGTCTCAGCGACGGAATAGCAGTTCGTGACCTTGGTCACGGTCGAAAAGCCCGGCAGCAGAATACTGACGTAAACATCCACCACCAGTTGGATCTCGTGGCGCGTCTGATTGATGCCCGCCGAGGAAAAGGCGTTCTTGAAATGTGCCGAGGACGAACCGACCGACTGCATTTTGATGTGGATGCGCGGTCCCCGTCCGGAGAGCAGCGGCGTGCCGGTCAGGTTCCCAACCGGGATGGCCAGCTCGCGCGTGGAGATTTCCGAGAGTTTTTGCAGGATATCTGCCAGCACTGCCGACTGCAAACGGTTGAACTCGGCCATATTGCTTTTGACGGCGGTGATGCGTCCCTCATTGTCCTTTTCAAAGGCAATCAGGCGGTCGTAGTCCACCCCCGCGCTGTAGAGCGTTTCATTGACCGAGCTGTTGACCACATGCGTTACGGCGTTCGACACCCGCGCGGTGGCAAGACTCGTGAGGATCGGCCTGAGCTCCCGCATGGCGGCGATCGTCAGCGCGATCAGCGCAGCGCTCACCGCAAACAGCGCCAGCATCCGCTTTTCATGCCTCGTCATCCCGCGGCGCATATAGCGGCGCATGGGCGCACCCCCTTTCGGGAGAGCGTATGCGCCCATGGCTTTTCCTTATTCGCCTAGCTTCCGCACAATTTCCTTATAGGTCCTTCCGCGTTCCATAAAGTTTGCAAACTGGTCGAATGCCGCACAGGCGGGCGAGAGCGTCACGATATCGCCGCTCTCGGCGTGGAAATAGGCGGTCTCCACCGCCTGCTGCAAATCGCCGCAGCGAAGGATGGCAGGCCGCTCCGAGGCCGTCTGATACGCTTTGCTTTCCACCACGGCCCGCTCGATAGCGTCGGCTGTCGCGCCACAGAGAATCAGCAGCTTTACATGCTCAACCACTTCGGGTGCAAGCGGTGCAAAGGGAATATGCTTGTCATATCCGCCCGCAATCAGGATCACCTTATGCTGAAACGCGCGCAGTCCCGCGATGGTCCGCGTAGGACTGGAGGCGATGGAATCATTGTAATATTTTACGCCATGGAGCTCGCGCACAAACTCAATACGGTGCTCCACGCCCGCAAACTCCCGCGCAACGCACCGAACGGTCTCGTCCCGAACAAGTCCATCGACCGCAAGGAGCGCGGCCATATAGTTTTCTACATTGTGCCAGCCGGGAAGCCGGATATCCGATAACGGAAGCACCGCGCGCTCCCCCGCCGCATCCCGCAGCCAGACCGCGCCGCCGCGCACAAATGCACCGTCCGCGATCTCCTCCTGCCGAGAAAAGAGCCGAACGCGTCCAACTACCTTCTCACTCAACCCGCGCGTAATGGCATTGTCAGCGTTGAAGATTGCCGTATCCTGCGAACTCTGGTGCCGATAGATGTTTTCCTTGGCGGCAATGTATTCCGCCATATCCTTGTGTACGTCCAGATGGTTCGGGGCCAGATTGGTCAGCACCGCCGTATGCGGCGAGTACGGCATATCCATCAGCTGGAACGACGAGAGTTCCAGCACCGCGATATCCTCCGGCGTCATTTTATCCGCGTCCGCGAGCAGCGGACGGCCAATGTTGCCGCCGAGCCAGACGCGTCGGCCTTCCGCCTTTAAAAGCTCGGCGATCACGCTTGCGGTGGTCGTTTTTCCGTCGCTGCCGGTCACACCAATGATCGAGCACGGACAGACGGCGAAAAACGCCTCCATCTCGCTCGTGATGACCGCGCCGCGTGCCCTGGCCTCCAGCAAAGCCGGAACGTCGGGCCGCATGCCGGGCGTGCGGAAAATGACATCCGCATCAAAATCCTCAAGATAGTGCTCTCCCAGATGCAGCTCGACACCGAGCGCTTCGTAGTGCGCCGCCGCATCACCGAGCGCCGCGCGTTCCTTTTTATCGCAGGCGATCACATGGACGCCGCTTCCGGTCAAAAGCTCCACGAGCGGACGGTTGCTCACGCCGAGACCAATCACCGCAGCGCGCTTTCCCTTCATTCCTTGCAGATATTCATGCAGCGTCATGTGCAAATGCCCCTCTCAAAAAACAATATATGGAATTATACCGCACAGGCTCCGTTTTATCAACATTCACCCTGACAAATTTTCTTTCCCTTGACTTTGGCCGCTTCGTCCGTTACAATAAGGCTCGCAAGTAAGACAGGCGGTCGCGCGGCAAGGCCGAAAGGCCTGCTGTGAGGAAAGTCCGGGCTCCACAGGGCAAGGATAACGGGTAACGCCCGCCCAGAGCGATCTGAGGAAAAGTGCAACAGAAATAGACTGCCCGCATCATCGCGGGTAAAGGTGGAAAGGTGCGGTAAGAGCGCACCCGTCGGCCGGAGACGTTCCGACGCTGTAAACTCTATCCGGAGCAACACCGGTATGGGAGCAGGGGCTTCGCGCCCCAGGGTCGGCCCGACCGCTCCCGGGGTGGCTGGAGCGCCGCGGCAACGCGGCGCGTAGATAGATGACTGCCAGATACAGAACCCGGCTTACAGTCTTGCTTGCGTAAATATGGAAAGACCGGCGGTAGATCCGCCGGTCTTTTCGTTTTATATTCTTCTCTCAGCCCGGAGGCCATGTCATGTCGCGTCCGGCAAGCACATGGAAGTGCAGATGCTGCACGCTCTGCCCCGCCTGTTCGCCAATATTCGAGACCACGCGGTAGCTTTCAATGCCCATTTCCTTTGTCACCTTGGCAATGACCTCGAAAATATGGGCGACCACGGCGCTGTTTTCGGCGGTGATGCCGGAAACATCCTCGATGTGCACTTTCGGGACCACGAGAAAGTGTGTGGGTGCCTGCGGTGCAATGTCGTTGAAGGCATAGCACAGCTCGTCCTCATAGACCTTGCTCGATGGGATCTCCCCCGCCATAATAGCACAGAACAGACAATCGTTCTTCATTCGTTTCGCTCCTTTCAAAGAAATTGGTTCCGTTCAGGATCGTAATGGTAATCCGCCCCGGTCAGACGCGCGCAGAGCGCGTCTTTGTCCACGTCCAGCGAGGCACACAGCTCATCGAGACTTTCATACTCGTCGCGCAGCCGCGCATTGCAGAAGCTCATGAGCATGATGGGATCGTTTGGCAGGTTCATTTGCTGATCACTCCGGCAACAAAATCGTCCACCGCTGCGAGCGCGTCGTCGACCTTGCTCACCTCGGTGCCGCCGCCCATGGCGGAATCCGGCTTACCCCCGCCCTTGCCGCCGCAGATCGGCGCAATCGTCTTGATGATATCGCCGGCTTTGACACCCTTGGCCACAGCCTCCTTGCCGCAGACAGCCAGCAGAGTGACCTTGCCGTCGTGGACGGAGGCCAGCACGCCGACAACGCCCAGCTCCTTGTCGCGCAGAAAGTCACCCAGCTTGCGCATGGCGTTGGGATCCAGACCGTCGCGCTGGGCGGTAATGACCTTCAGTCCTCCAACCGTCTTTGCGGCGGCCAGAAAGCTGCGCGCCTCGCCGAGGGACGCTTCTTCCTTGAACTTCTCGAGCTTGGCGCGGATGTCCTTCATCTCGTTGATCTGCAACTCGAGCTTGTTCTCCAGCTCCGCAGGTGTGGTCTTGAGCAGCTGCGCGGCGCGGAAAATCTTCTCCTGATTGCATCGCACCTCGACCAACGTCTGCTTGCCGGTTATGGCCTCGATACGGCGCACGCCGGAGGCGACGCTGCCCTCGCTCTTGATACGGAAAAGGCCGACCTTGGCAGTGTTGTCCAGATGCGTACCGCCGCAGAACTCCATGGACACTTCGCTCATCTCGACCACGCGGACAACATCGCCGTACTTCTCGCCGAACATGGCGACCGCACCCTTCTTCTTCGCTTCCTCGATGGGAAGCACCTCAGTCACAACAGGGATGCCGTCGAGCACAGCGTTGTTGACAAACGCATCGACCTCGGCAAGCTGCTCGGCCGTAATACTTTCAAAGTGCGTAAAGTCGAAGCGGAGGCGGTCCGGCTCAACGAGAGAGCCTGCCTGATGGACATGCTCGCCGAGTACATGCTTGAGCGCCGCGTCGAGCAGATGCGTGGCCGTGTGCGCGCGGCGCACGCCCTTGCGGCGCTCGACATCAATGCTCGCCGTCACGGTGTCGCCGAGCTTGAAGCTGCCGGAAACGACCTTACCGGTGTGCATATACTTGCCGCCTTTGTTCTTCTGCACATCCGTAACCTCAAACTTGGCTTCACCGCAGGTGATCACACCGTGGTCGGCGACCTGACCGCCCATCTCGGCGTAGAACGGCGTCTTGTCGAGCACGAGAATGCCTTCCACGCCGCTCATCATCGCCTCGGCCTGTTCACCCTCGACCACCAGCGCGACGATCTTCGCGTCGTCGATGCTGTCGTGATCATAGCCGACAAACTCGGTCGAGGGGATGTCCTTGCCGAACTCCACGCCGGCCCAGCCGAGATCGCCGAGCGCCCTGCGCGCCTCGCGGGCCCGGGTCTTCTGCTCCTGCATCTCCCGGTCGAAGGCTTCGCGGTCGAGCGCCATGCCCTCGTCCTCGACCATCTCAACCGTCAGGTCGATGGGGAAGCCATAGGTGTCGTAAAGCTTGAACGCATCCGCGCCGGAGAAGGTGGTCTCCCCATTCTCCTTGTGCTCAGCAAGCAGCTGGTCAAAGATCTTCATGCCGCCGTCAATGGTCTTGGCGAAGTTCTCCTCCTCCACGCGGATGACCTTGGTGATATAGGCTTGGCGCTCGCGCAGTTCGGGATAGTGCCCCTCGTTCTCGTGAACGACGGTGTCCACCACTTCATAGAGGAACGGGCGGTTCACGCCGAGAAGCTTGCCGTGACGTGCGGCGCGGCGGAGCAGACGGCGGAGCACATAGCCGCGACCCTCGTTGCTTGGCAGAACGCCGTCGCAGATCATAAAGCTCGCGGAACGGATATGGTCGGTGATAACGCGCAGGGACACGTCCTTCTCGCGGCTTTGGCCGTAGCTGGCGCCGGTGATCTCCGTGACCTTGTTGGTGATATTCATGACGGTGTCTACGTCAAACAGAGAATCCACGTCCTGACACACAACCGCCAGACGCTCAAGGCCCATGCCTGTGTCGATGTTCTTCTGCTTGAGCTCGGTGTAGTGGTCGTGGCCGTCGTTGTCGAACTGGGAGAATACGACGTTCCAAACCTCCATATACCGGTCGCAGTCGCAGCCGACCGTACAGCCGGGCTTGCCGCAGCCGTACTTCTCGCCGCGGTCATAGTAGATCTCGGAGCACGGGCCGCACGGACCGGAGCCATGCTCCCAGAAGTTATCCTCCTTGCCAAACTTGAAAATGCGGTCGGCGGGAATGCCGATCTCCTCATGCCAGATGCGGAACGCCTCGTCATCGGCGGGGGTCGTCTCGTTGCCGGCAAACACGGAGGGATACAGGCGGTTCGGATCCAGACCCACCCACTCGGGACTGGTCAGGAACTCCCACGCCCAGTGGATCGCCTCGGTCTTGAAATAGTCGCCGAAGGAGAAGTTGCCGAGCATCTCAAAATAGGTGCCGTGGCGGGCGGTATGACCGATGTTTTCGATATCGCCTGTGCGGATGCACTTCTGGCAGGTCGTCACGCGATGGCGCGGCGGCTCCTGTTCGCCGGTAAAGTAGGGCTTCATGGGCGCCATACCGGAGTTGATGAGCAGCAGGCTGGCGTCGTTCTGCGGGATCAGGGAAAAGCTGGGAAGGCGCAGATGGCCTTTCGTCTCAAAAAAGTGCAGGAACATTTCCCGCAGCTCGTTGAGACCGTAATACTTGGGCTGGGACATGGTTGATTTCTCCTTTGTATGATAAAATTACTGAAATTTCAAATTCTCACTCAGCGCGGCGAGCTCCCATTCAAGATTCTGATAGAATTTTGTAACGTGCCAGCCGTCGGCAAGCGCATGGTTGATGAAAATAGACACCGGCAGCATCATGCGTCCATTCTCCTCGCGGTATTTTCCCCACGCAAAGCGCGGGTTGCTGTCATCCGGCCCGGCTGCGGGCTCCTGAATCTGTGTGTAGTAGAGCCACGGAACACAGGAGACAAAGAAATTTGCCAGCACATCGCCGTCCTCGGTGAGTGTGCCGCGCTCGAGCACCTCCCTCTGGCAGCGCTTACCTACCGCTACAAAGCGCTCGTAGTCCGTCAGATCGTCCTCAAGCAGACAGTAGACATATACGCCCGTGCCATCCGGCTTCATGAGCGTATAAGAAGGATCGCAGTGGTCGTACTCCACCACCTGCCCATCCGGCATGAGTCGGCGTCGCAGCTCCGGCACAGCGTTCGCCGCGCGCATGACGGCAAAAAGGAAGCTCAGGAAAAACGGCTTTCCCCATGCCTTCAGCGCCGCAAGAAACTCCGTGATATCCACCGGCACAGTGATGCCGGCCCACGGATTCTGCATCGTGCGGAAGTAGGCGAACTGCCCGCTGCGGGGATCCTGCGTCATATCAATGATCTTTCTTCCCATCGCTTCACTTCCTCTTGATCTCCAGACCGATGAGCTGCATCTCCGGATCAAAGGCAATGCGGAAATAAATGCTCTTCCTGTGGTATTTCCGCCGAATGACCGCGATAGCGTGCGGCTCGTCCGTGTCCGTCACGCCGGTGACCATGGAATCCGTCACCTCACCCGGCTCGCCGAGGCCATCCACCGCCGTTTCCATCAGCTCCTCGATGGTCTCCGGCGTTGTGGCCTCGCGCACATCGCTGCGAAGTGCGTCATATACCTCGTCATATTCGCCGTCGGCAAGCTGATTCATCACATCCAGCCCGGCTAAAAGCACTGTGTCCTCATCCATTCCCTCCGGCAGAGCCTTGCCCTTCACGCCGCAGGCGGCCAGCAGCAAGCAAATAAGCGCTGCCGTAAGCATCAGACCGATCCGTTTGATATCGCTCACCTCTCTTGCCATATGGCAGAATAAAAAGGCTCCGCCCCATACATAGGGGCGAAGCCTTGCTTCACGGTACCACCCTAATTATCTTCCCTATCGGGGAGCGTCTTAGTCGTCCTGTAACGGGGACGGACCGTTCCGCTCGTCGCGGACTGCTCAAAAGCGGCTGCTGCGCACCGTCGGCCAAGGGCTTGCACCGTTTCCCTCTCGCTGTATGCCTGTTTGCGGAGCTGACTTTCTCATCGCGTTTTCACATGGGCTTATTATATCTTCTTTTGCTTATTTGTCAACGCCTTTTTCCGCCCGCTGTGCGCTGCCGAGCGCCCGATCCTTTTCATACGCAGCCGTGACCGCCTCGATCACAGCGGAGCGGAAACCCGCGCATTCGAGCGCACGCACGCCCTGAATGGTCGTTCCGCCGGGCGAGCAGACCTTATCCTTCACGACCGCCGGATGCTCGCCGCCCTCAAGCAGGAGCTTCGCCGCACCGAAGAGCATCTGCTCGGCGCACTCTGTGGCGACTGCACGCGGCAGACCGCAGGATACGCCGCCGTCGGAGAGCGCCTCGACAAAAAGCGAAACATAGGCCGCACCGCAGCCCGCGATGGCCGAGCCCGCGCCGAAAAGCTCCTCAGCGAGCGGATAGCAGCGTCCCGCCTTTGCAAACAGCGCAAGCATCGCTTTCACTTCCTCCGCGCTGACCGCGGCGCTGGCCGTGTAGAAGATCACACCCTCACCGACCGACGCGGCCAGATTCGGCATAATGCGGATGACCGGATAGTCCCCGCCCGCCATGCTCTGGATCTGCGCGATGCTCAGTCCCGCCGCCATGCTTACGAGCACAAAGCGTTCTTTGCGTGCACGCAGGATCGGCGCGATCTGTCCGAGCATCTGCAGCATCATCTGCGGCTTGACGCCGAGAAAGATCATATCCGCCGTGCGCGCCGCCGTTTCATTATCCGTTGCGCGGCAGCCAAGCTCCGCGGCAAGCCGCTCCGCCTTTTCCCGCGTGCGGTTCGCAAGCAGAATATCCCCTGCCGCTGCGCATTTCACCGCCGCGCGTACCAATGCGCCGGCCATATTGCCGGTGCCGATAAATCCGTATGTCATCGTCTCTCCGCCTTTCGATCGTTTTCTTCGTTATACCGTCTTTTACCCGCCCTGTCAACAAAAATCCGCACCCATCCTTGCATCTTTTCTTCTCAGGGTATATACTTTGAACCAGTGTATCATTAGGAGGATTTACTTATGGAACGCTCTCGCTCCGGTTATCTTTACATTGTGCTCTGCGCTGTTATTTTCAGCACGATGGAGGTCATGCTCAAAACCGTTCACGGCGTCTTTGCCCCCATGCAGATCACCTGTCTGCGCTTTCTTATCGGCGGCATTCTGCTCATTCCCTTCGCCGTCCGCTCCATCCGAAAAAAAGGAGCCATCCTCACGCGCGCCGACCTTGGCTACTTTGCGCTTACCGGCTTTCTGTGTGTGGCATTTTCCATGGTGCTCTACCAGATGGCCGTGACCTACACGAAAGCCTCCGTCGTTGCCGTCATTTTCTCGTGCAACCCCATCTTTGTGACTGTCCTGGCCTGGCTGCTGCTCAAGGAAACGATCCACCGCAACCACATTGCCGCCCTCGTCCTTGAGCTGATCGCCGTGCTCATCATCATCGATCCTCTGCATGCTTCGCTCGATCCCACCGGCGCGCTGCTGGCCATTGCCGCCGCCCTCATGTTCTCGTTCTACAGCGTGATCGGCAAAAAGCGCACGCCTCGCTTCGGCGGCATCGCTGTGACCTGTCTGAGCTTTCTTTTCGGCTCTGTTGAGCTCCTGCTGATCCTTCTGCTCGGCCGCACGGCGGCGGTCGGCGGCTTCTTTGCCTCCGTCGGACTGAACATCTTCGTCAATGTTCCGCTCTTTTCCAACATCCCGCTCTCGGCGCTGCCCTCGCTCGCCTATATCTGCGCGGTAAACTCCGCTGCCGGCTATGTCTGCCATATGATGGCGCTGGAAAAAACCAGCGCGCAGGAGGCCTCTTTGATTTTCTTCCTCAAGCCGATGATTGCGCCGCTGTTCGCGTTTCTCTTCCTGCATGAGGAGATCACCGGCAATATGCTCCTCGGCATCGTCTGCTTCCTTATCGGCTCCGGCATTGCCATTGCACCCGGTCTGCTCGCTCAGTGGCGGGCGCAGAAGTCTTGATTTCTCTCCAAATCAAAAAAAGCGTGCCGCGCAATTCTACGCGGCATGCTTTTTTTCTCTCAGTCCTTTGCGCTCAGATCGACCGCATGGCGTACGAAGCTCATTGCAGGCACCGGACGCGGCAGCTGCATGGTAAAGCGCATCCTCGGATTTTTCGGTTCGAGCAGCGTGAAACCCTCCTCGTCGTGCATCTCCGGCACACACATCGAAAAGGGCTTGCAGTTGGGGCCGACGACCTCCACCGTGTCGCCCGCGCGGAACTTGTTGCGCAGACTGAGCTCGGCCATGCCGCCTTCATCGCAGCTCTCCACCACGGCCACGACCTGCCAGTCGCGGATATAGCGGGAATTATCGTAATACTGTCCCGGCTGACCATAATAAAAGCCGGTGGAGTAGTGCCGGTGGCTGACATGCTCGACCTCGTCGAGCCAGACCGGATCGGGCGTCTTCCCCGCCGCCACCTCGTCGAGCACATGACGGTAGGCTCCCGTGACGATGGCGGCGTAGTATTCGCTCTTGGCGCGTCCCTCGATCTTGATGCAGTCGATGCCCGCATCCATGATGTCATCCAGATGTCCGATCATGCACATGTCGCGCGAGTTCATGATGTACGTTCCCTTCTCATCCTCAAAGACCGGGAAGTATTCCCCCGGACGCTTCTCCTCCATCAGCGCGTACTGATAGCGGCAGGGCTGGGCGCATGCGCCGCGGTTGGAGTCGCGCCCCGTCATGTAATTTGAGAGCAGACAGCGCCCCGAATAGCTCACGCACATCGCGCCGTGGCAGAAGGTCTCTATCTCCAGCCCGGCCGGAATTTTCTCCCGCATCTCGCGGATCTCCTGTAAAGAGACTTCCCTTGCCAGCACGACGCGTTTCGCGCCTAAATCATACCATGCCCTTGCACATTCGTAGTTTGCGATTGACTGCTGCGTGGAGATATGACGCTCACACCGCGGCGCGTATTTTCCCGCCAGCGTGAATGCGCCAAGGTCTGCCAAAATGAGCGCATCGACGCCGAGGTCGTTGAGCCGTTCAAGATGCTCCGGCAGCCGCGCCACCTCATCGTTACGCGGCATGGTGTTCACCGTGACGTGAACGCGCACGCCATGGTCATGCGCAAAACGCACGGCCTGCGGCAGCTCCTCGGGCGTGAAATTGCCCGCGAACGAGCGCATTCCGAAGCTCGTGCCCGCGAGATACACCGCGTCCGCGCCATAGAGCACGGCCATCCTCAGCTTTTCCATATCGCCCGCCGGAGCGAGCAGTTCCGGTTTCTTTCTCATTGTATTTTCTCCTTCAAAGCAGCAGCATGACCGCGTTGCGGTCATGCTGCTGCTTTGGCGTTTATCCGCCGTACTGGCTGGAATTGACAAAGCTCAGATGCTCGGCATAGGTGCGGAAGAAGTGATGCACCTTGTCCTTTCCGAGCGCATAGAAATAATAGTTGGTATCCGCAGGCTCCAGCGCGGCGCGGATGGAGGCAAGTCCGGGGTTGCAGATTGGCGTGGGCGGAAGACCCTCGTGCATGCGTAGGTTGTAGGGCGTATCCGTCTGAAGATCCGACTGCGTCAGCGGGCCGGAGTAATTCTCCCCCTTGGCATAGCCCAGACCGTAAATAACTGCCGCGTCGATCTCCAGCTTATGGTAAGTCTCACCGACATTGTTCAGGCGGTTATAGATGACCGAAGCGATATTCGTGCGGTCCTTGCCGTCCGTCTCTTTTTCGATAAGCGAGGCGATCGTGATGATCTGGTCGAGCGAATAGCCCGAGGCGGACACCTCGTCCATCAGCGTCTCGTCCATCTTTGCCTCGAAGTTATTCAGCAGACGTCGAATCGCATGTTCCGAATCCTCATTGACAAAGAACTCATAGGTATCGGGGAATAGATAGCCCTCGAGCCTTGTAATGCCGGTTCTTCCGGAGGAAAGGAAGCTGTAGTCATAGCTCCCATTCTCCACCGCGTCAAGCAGCGCCTCCTCGGTATTCACACCGTATTGAGCCAGCAGCGAGACGATCTGGCGCACGCTGTAGCCCTCGGGGATGGAAATACGAACCGTATCGGCGGTCAGTGCGGCGTTTTTGTTACGCATGCCGTCGATCAGTGCGTTATAGTCCATATCGGTGTCAAGCTGATAGGTGCCGACGCCGATCTTATCCTCCGCGTGGCGGACACGCCCGAAGAGCTTGAAGAACCATTTGTATTGAATCAGTCCTTCATCCTTGAGCTTGGTGGCAATGGTGTTGAGGTTGTCGTCCTTGGTGATCTCAATGGTCGCAGTCAGCGGCTCCTTATTGAATGCGCACAGGTCGTTCGCCAGCAGCCAGCCCGTGCCGGCCAGAATCGCGGAAACGACAACGACAAAAACCGACCAGAGCATCAGCCGGCGCATCTGCCCCTTACGCCTGTTGCGTCGGCGGCGTTCGCTGGTCGCCGCGCTCTCAGGCGTATGGCGGGTGTGCGTCTCGCGGCGCACCTCGCCCGCGTCCCATCGCGCAGTGTTGAACTTTTCTTCATTATTCATAAAAGAACAGCACTCCTTTCAAAGAATCCTAAAAGTTTTTTCATCGGTCAGGCCCCTATTTGCTTTTCCCCGCATAGGATAGTGCAGAATCCGGGAAGCGAGGTGAAATGTGAATGTGTTCCAACAATGACTGCTCCTGCGTCTGGCTGATCCTCATTATCATCCTGATCCTGTTTGCCTGCAACGGAAACGGCTGTGGCTGCGGAAACAGCTGTGGCTGCGGCGGCTCCAACAGCTGCTGCTAAAGCCACACCCTCCTGTGAAGATGGGACGCACCGCGTCCCCTTTTCACGCACCGAAAGCCGGACAGGCCTCTACAAAAGCGCCTTGACGCGGCGGTAGATCTCCTCATGGATATTCTCCACACTGCGCATCGCACCATCCCGCGCACAGTCGACGCGCTGCCATGCGCAGCGCTCGGCGATCCGGCGCGCATTTTCACGGCACGCACGCAGATAAGTCTCGTCTGATTCGTGGATGTCGGCGATCGTATGGTTCGCCTGCTCTCGCCCGCGCATGAGCTTTTCCGTCACCTCAGTCGGCACGTCGAGATAAAAAACAAGCATCGGCTCCGGAAGTCCCAGCAGACCATATTCAAAGCCGAAGAGCCAATCCAGGAACTTCTCCCGCTCGCCGTCCGGCAGCTTGGACGCCTGATGCACGGCGTTGGAGGTCGTATAGCGGTCGGCGATAAGCAGCCCTCCCGCTTCATAGTAGCTTCCCCAGTCCTGCTTATAGGAGGCATAGCGGTCAACGGAATAAAACGTCGAGGCGGCATAGGCGTTCACATCATTCGGATGCGAGCCGAATGCGCCGCCGAGGTAGAGCTCCACAAGTGCGGCGGATTTTTCGCCGTAACGCGGAAAGTTCAGCTTGCGGCAGTCCACGCCCTCGCGCAGCAAACGCTCGAAAAGGAGCTTGGACTGCGTGGCCTTGCCGGAGCCGTCTGTCCCTTCAAATACGATCAATCTGCCCTGCTTCATTTTCTCTTCTCCCCTGCAACGTGGACTAAAAACAGCGGCAGCTTCATCATCCGCCCCGCGCGGGACGGATTTTTGACAAGCCGGTAGAACCACTCCAGATTGTGCTTGCAGAAAAAATCCGGTGCACGCCGGGCCACGCCCGCAAACACGTCCAGTGAGCCGCCGAGGCCAAGCAGCAGCTTCGCGCCCGTGGCCTCGCCATAGCGCGCCATCCACTTCTCCTGCTTCGGTGCGCCGAGACAGACGAGCGCCAGATCTGCGCCGCTCGCCTTGATTTCTGCGGCCACAGCATCAGATTCTGCGTCCGTGAAATACCCATCGTGCGTACCGGCGACCACAAGCCCCGGAAGCTTCTTGCAGAGATTTTCCGCCGCCTGCTTCGCCACGCCGGGCTTCGCGCCGAGGAAAAAAACCTTTTTCCCCATTTGGGCGCAGTATTCGATCATCGCTGTACCGAACTCGATGCCCGGCACGCGCGATTTGAGCGGCGTCCCCAGCAGCTTTGCGCCGTAGATCACGCCGATGCCGTCCGGCAGAACCAGATCCGCGCCGTTCACGGCGGAGAGCGCCTGTGCATCCGCACGGCACGCCTCCACGATCTCCGGATTCGGGGTTACAACATAGTGCGTTCCCTCGCCCTCCAGCAGCGCATGACCATGTGCGGCCGCCTCTTCCATTGTTACATTATCAAAGCCAACGCCTAAAATATTGATTCGCATGTTCTCGCCTCATTTTTCAAGTCGTATCAGTATACCACGGTTTTCCTTTTTTGTGCAACCATAAACGAAAAATCTTCTCTTTTCCTTAAAAAACGCCCCGCGCCGGCAGCGTGGGGCGTTTGTGTTTCATTACGGCGTCCGGCTGTCCGCTTCCGCCGTCTTTTTCTCCGGTAGCTGCGAGGCAATCACCGCCGTGAGCATCAGAGCACAGCCGAGATATTCCCGCGCGCTCATACGCTCGTGCAGAATGATCGCGCCGCAAACGACGGCAAAAAAGGATTCCAGACTCAGCAGCAGCGAGACAACTGTCGGGTCTCCGTCCTTCTGTGCAAGGATCTGAAGGGTGTAGCCCCCCGCACTGGAAAGGATGCCGATATAAAGGATATAGAGCGTACATTCACGCAGCGCCGCGAAGTCGACCGTTTCAAAGGCCGCTGCACAGACGGCGGAAATGACCGTCACAACAGCGAACTGCACACACGAGAGCGCAATGCCGTCCACCTTCTGCACATAGTGGTCGACCACCAGTATGTGTCCAGTAAAGGCAAATGCACTCAGAAACACAAGAAAATCGCCGCGGCCAAAGCTCATTGCGCCCTCGCCGCCCTTAAAACAGAGAAAGTAAAGCCCGGCAACAGCGATCAGAACGCAGAACAGCAGCCGTCTGCTTGCTTTTTTCCCGAGAAATATCCCGACGATCGGCACGAGCACGATGTAGAGCGCCGTGATGAAGCCGGCCTTGCCCGCCGTTGTATCCGCTATGCCGATCTGCTGAAGGTTTGTGCCGAGCGAGAGAAAGATGCCGCACACGATGCCGCCCTCCAGAAGCTCCTTCCGCTGCTGTGCCGTGTACCGTTCCTCATGCCTCACGTGCCGCAGGATCAACACAAGCGCCCCCAGTACCAGCACCGCCGGGATCGAGCGTGCCGCCGTAAAGGTAAAACCGCCCACCTTTCCCGCGCCGAGACTCTGCGCCACAAACGAGTTGCCCCAGATAAATGAGGTAATAAGCGGCAAAACGAC
>JAXYYF010000173.1:0-5452 GCA_037419475.1 bacterium | reverse complement strand
GTCCTTGCCGTCTGATGCGGCGCTGATGCCGAAGCTTCTGTGTGTGATGCTGATGGCGCTGTCTGTATGCATCATCGCCTCGGGGCTGAAAAAGAGCAAAGCACCGGAGGGGGAGCGCGAAGCGCCCGGCCTCACCTGGGACGCCATTAAGGTTCCGCTCATGGCATGGGGGATCGTGCTCGCTTATGCGTTGCTGTTCTATCTTGCCGGATACTACATTGCCACTGGCATTATGATTGCGGTTTTCATGCGCTTTATGAAGCAGACCTCCTGGAAACGCATTCTGCTAATCGACGCAGGCTATCTCATTGTCATTTATTTCGGCTTTGTCCGCCTGTTGGGTGTATCGCTTAACTCACTTGGCCTGCTTGAGCGCCTGCTGTGATTGGGGAAAGGAGATAAAGAGTAATGGTTGATTTTTCTAGTATGCTTTCGGGCTTTTTGTCCCTTTGCAATTTTGACGCGATCATCTCGCTTCTCATCGGCGTGGTCGGTGGCATGATTATCGGAGCGCTGCCCGGATTCTCCGCCGCGATGGGCGTTTCGCTACTCATTCCTCTGACCTACGGCATGTCTCCAATTGCGGCACTTGTTATGCTTACCGCAATGTACACCTCCGCAATTTACGGCGGTTCCATTACGGCCATCCTCTGCCATACTCCCGGCACGCCCGCCTCAGCGGCTACTGCCATCGACGGCTTCCAGCTCACCAAGCAAGGCCGCGGCATGGAGGCGATGGGCGTTGCAACGGTCTGCTCCGGCATCGGCGGCACCGTCAGCGCGATCGCGATGCTGTTCATTGCGCCCGCGCTCGGCGCGTTTTCCCTGAAGTTCTCGGTCCTTGAGTACTTCCTGCTTTCTCTCTTCGGTCTTACGGTTATTGCCAGCCTTGCTGGAGACTCGGTCGTCAAGGGTATGTTCTCCGGTATCCTTGGCCTGCTCCTCGGTTGCATCGGTCTCGATGCCATCAGCGGTCATCCGCGTATGACGCTCGGCAGTCTCAATCTGGAGGACGGCATCAACTTTGTCCCCGCGCTGATTGGTCTCTTCTCCGTTTCTCAAGTCATGTCATTGGCGTGGGATGTGTACCACGGAAAAAAAGGTTCTGTCGTTGAGGATGAGGAAAATCTCAAGCACGGTCGCCCGCTTCCCTCGTGGAGCGAGGCTAAAACGCTCATCCCCACCACGATCCGTTGCTCGATCGTTGGTACGATTGTCGGCATTATTCCGGCAGCAGGCGCTGGTGTTTCCAGCTGGATCTGCTATTCCATGGGCAAGAAGTTCTCCAAGCACCCTGAAAAGTTCGGTCACGGCGCGCTGGAGGGCGTTGCCTCTTGTGAGACCGGCAACAACGCAGCTACCGGCGGCGCGCTCATTCCGCTTATTACCCTCGGCCTGCCCGGCAGTTCCGTCGCGGCGATTCTCCTCGGCGGTATGATGATCCATGGTCTGACGCCGGGTGCGTCCATGTTCACCAAGCACGCCTCCACCACCTATGCTATTATGATCGGCTTCCTCTTCGCCAATATCCTCATGGCAGTCATCGGCATTTTTGCGGCCCGCCGCATTGCGCGCGTCAGCTCGCTGCCGATGGGCGTTCTCGCTCCGGTCATTCTCGCACTCTGTGCAATCGGGACCTATGCCATCCGCGGCAATATGTTCGATGTCGGCGTGATGGTCGTTTTCGGACTGCTCGGCTTTGTCCTCAAGCGCTGCGGCTTCGCGGCCCCGCCGATGATCCTCGGTATGGTGCTCAGCGAGATCTGTGAGAGCAACTGGCGCCGTGCGATCATTCTTGCGCAGGCCAAGGGCGGTATGCTGTCTTATTTCTTCAGCCGTCCCATCGCGATCGTCCTGACGATTCTGATCCTTGCGTCCCTGTTCTCCCCGGTCCTGATGAACTATGTCAACAAGAAGTCGCGCGCGATCGAAAAGCAGTAAGGTGAAAAGTATGATGAAAAAAATAGCACTCTATGGTACTTACAGCGAGAACATGCTCGCCTGTCTGGAAAAGAAATGCCCAGAGGGGTTCTCTCTCTACCATGTAGCAGCGGATGCTCCGGTGGCGGAGCTTGCCGACGCGGACTATATCGTCAGCCGTGCCGGGGCGGTGGGAGAAGAGGCGTTTGCCGCTGCGCCCAGACTGCGCATGGTGCAGAAGTGGGGCGTCGGCTACGATAAGATCGATGTAAAGGCCGCCGGTCAGCGCGGCATTCCCGTGTCCATCTGTGTCGGCGGGAACAGTATGCCGGTGGCGGAACTTGCCGTTACGCTGATGCTCACCGTTCTGCGCAACGTCGTTCCCATGGATATGCACATGGAAGCAGGCGAATGGGAGCGTGACCGTTATTTCCCGCGCTCCTATCTGCTCAGCGGCAAGACGGTCGGCCTTGTCGGCATCGGCAATATCGCCAAAAAGGTCGCGGGCATTCTCCGCGGCGGCTTCGGCTGTGAGATCATCTACTACGATGTGTTCCGCCTGCCGGAGGAGGCCGAGCAGCAGATGGGTGTTCGTTACGTCTCTCTTGACGAGCTGATGAGCCAGTCGGATATCGTCAGCGTTCATGTCCCGCTGCTTGAGTCTACCACGGGCATGATCGACCGTGAGAAGCTCTCTCGGATGAAGCCGACGGCCATTATCATCAATACGTCCCGCGGCGGCGTGATCAACGAGACCGATTTGATCGAAGCGCTTGAAAGCGGCAAGATCCTCGGCGCGGGTCTCGACACCTATTCGCACGAGCCGCTCGGCGCAGACTCCCCGCTTCTGCGGATGGAGCAGGTCGTCACCACGCCGCACTGCGCGGGCAACACTGTGGACAACGATATCAATATGGCAGCCATCTGCATGGACTGCATCAAAACTTATGACGCCTCGGGTGACAAGACGATGCGCTCGATCGTCAACAAAGAGTTTCTGGCTTGAATAAATCCCACTCAACTGACAGATAGAAAGAAGGAATCTCCATGATCACGATCGGAAATCGAATTTTTACCGAGGTCAAGCGCCCGTCGCGCGAGCTGGTCGAAAAATTCCGCGGCCTGCCCTCAAGCAATATCAACGATGAGATGAACCGCCTGTTCTGTATGCATGATTACATGAAGCTGCTCAATCCTGGTACGGCGGTCCAGCTGCTTGGTACGGCCATCACGGTCAAGGCCCCTATTGGCGATAACCTCTTTTTCCATGAGGCGCTGGATCTTGCGCAGCCCGGCGATATCATTGTTGTCGATGGCGGCAGCGGCTGTAACCGCTCGCTGGCCGGCGAGATCATGATGCGCTTTGCCCAGCTCAAGGGCATCGCGGGCTTTGTGGTGGACGGCTGTCTGCGTGACCTTGACGGCGCGGAAACGCTCACCATGCCCGTTTATGCCAAAGGCGTCACGCCGCAGGGCCCGTTCAAGTTCGGCCCCGGCGAGGTGAACACGCCCATCGCCTGCGGCGGTCAGGTCGTCTTCCCCGGTGATATTCTGGTCGGCGACAAGGATGGCATCGTCGTCATCCACCGGCAGGACGCGGAGGAGATCGCAAAGGTCGCACAGGAGAAGAAAGCGAAGGAGGACAAAATTTTTGAGACCATGAAGGCCGACTGGCAGGAATACGCTCAGAAGCATATTCAGACCACGCAGAAGCGCATGGCCGGCAAGGATATCGCGATCCTCGACGAGCAGTACGCGGAGACTTACAAGGACTGATCCGCGGCGAAGACGCGGCGATCAGCAAACCAGAAACATCAGCGGAAGCCGGAAAAATGAAGGCTTCCGCTGATTGCGTATTGCCCGGCACGGAAGAAGTGTGCTATACTGGGCCTATATCAAATAGGTGAACGATGGTGGGTTATGAAGCAGCGGATCGACTTTACACAAGGAAATATGATGCGCTCGATCGTGCTGTTTTCGATCCCGCTCATCATGGGCGAGCTGCTGCAGAACCTCTACAACAGCGTGGACGCGCTGGTAGTCGGCAATCTGGTCGATCAATATGCGCTGGCAGCGGTGACGGTGTGCGGCGTGATCGCCAACATGGTGGTCAACTTCTTCAACGGAATGTCTGTAGGGGCCAACATCGTTGTTGCGAAAGCGAGCGGGAGCGGAGACCGCGCAAGGATGTGGCTTGCAGTCCGCTCGGCGTTCTCGTTCGGCGTCGTGCTGGGCGTCGTACTTTCCGTGCTCGGTATTCTGGCCGTTCCGCAGCTGCTCCGCTTTGCGGGCACGCAGGAGGATTATTTTGATGCGGCGCAGGTGTATCTGCGCATCTACCTCGCGGGCTTGATGTTCACCGTGATCTACAACAATGCGGCAGGCATTCTGCGCGCGCTCGGCAGGGCGGATGTCCCGTTTCGCATTTTAGTGATTTCCTGTGGGATGAATATTGTGCTCGACCTGCTGCTGACCGGTGCCCTGCGCATGGGCATCGCCGGCGTCGGCCTTGCCACCGTCATCTCACAGGGCACCTCCGCCGTGCTGATCTATCGGGCGATCAACCGCTGTATCCAAGGTAACTGCTTCGATCTTTTGGAGATGTTCCATCGCGGAAGAGGCGTTATTGCAGAGGTGCTGGGCGTTGGCGCGGCAGCGGGCATCCAAAGCGCTCTGATCGGCTTTTCCAACATTTTTGTGACACGGTATATGAACTGGTTCAGCGCGGAAACGGTCGCCGGGATCGGCGTTGCGCAGCGGATGGACCGCTTTGTGATCCTGCCGGCGAAATCGTTCGGCATCACAATGACGACCTGTGTGGGACAGAATCTCGGTGCAGGTCATTACGAACGGATCCTAAAAGGCGAGCGGAACTGCATTGCGGTGGCGCTGGGGGTCACGCTCGCGCTCAGCGGGATCGTTTACTTCTTTGCGCCGCAGTGCGTGGCGCTGTTCAACGCGGAGCCGGAGGTCGTTGCCGTCGGCGTGGCGATGATGCATGTGCTCGCGCCGATGTTCTGGATCATGGCACTGCGGGAGATCCTTCTCGGCATCCTGCGCGGCTGCGGACACAGCTTGGGGCCGACGATCCTGAGTCTCACCGGCATGGTGGGTGTGCGGCAGGTGTTTCTTGCGATCACAATGCGCAAAAGCGCGGCGGTGGAGTACATATATGACTGCTATCCTGTGGCGTGGGCGGCGACCCTGCTGCTGCTTGCGATCTACTACCTTATTGTGCGGAAAAGGCTGCTGGCGAATGGAGAAAGATTGTAGGGTATATCCTGCGCGACAACAAAATTTAGCCTTATTTTTAGCCTTACTGCGTTGATATGAGATAAAATTATCCAACATGAGATGGCGAGAAATTTGCATTACTTTCCCATGTTATGGTACTGATTGGCACAGAAAGAGACAAGCCAAAACACCTTTTTGTCGGTTCGAGTCCTGTACCGCGCACCACGAAAAAAGCCTTGAAACTCAAGGCTTAATAGTGACAAGTAACTATTTTGTCGCAGAGAACGGTGTGACCCGA
>JAXYYF010000172.1:0-25161 GCA_037419475.1 bacterium | reverse complement strand
CCGCCGCCGAGGCCAAGGCCATCAAGTCCGACATGCCCTTCCCCGAGTGCGGCGCCATGAGCCAGGGCTATATCGGCTACCATCTCCAGAATGCCATCGGCAATGAGCTTGCCTCCCGCGGCATGAATAAGGACGTCGCCACGGTCGTCACGCAGGTGCTCGTCGACGAGGCTGATCCTGCCTTCCAGCATCCCACTAAGCCTGTTGGCGCGTTCTACGACAAGGAGACCGCTGACCGCATCGCCGCCGAGAAGGGCTACACCATGGTCGAGGACGCCGGCCGCGGTTACCGTCAGGTCGTTCCCTCCCCCAAGCCCATCGACGTTATTGAAAAGAACACCGTGCAGGCGCTCGTCGATAACGGCACCGTCGTTATCACCGTCGGCGGCGGCGGCATCCCCGTCGTGCGCCGTGACGGCAAGCTCTACGGCACCCCCGCGGTCATCGACAAGGACTTTGCCTCCGCCAAGCTCGCCGAGCTGCTCGATGCCGACATGCTCGTCATCCTCACGGCCGTCGAAAAGGTCGCCATCAACTTCGGCAAGCCCGACCAGAAGGGGCTGGACGATCTTACGCCCGCCGACGCGCGCAAGTATATTGAAGAGAAGCAGTTCGCCCCCGGCTCCATGCTGCCCAAGGTGCAGGCTGCGCTCTCCTTTGCCGAGTCCAAGCCCGGCCGCGTCGCCCTCATCACTCTGCTCGAGAAGGCTGCAGACGGCATCTCCGGCAAGACCGGCACCCGCGTCCATCAGTAAGCGTTTATCCCGCACAGGCGCGGAATATTCCACATAACATGAACAAAAGGTTTGCTCTTAAAAGCAAACCTTTTGTTTGCTTTCCTTATCATTTATTAGTTTTTTCCGCGTTTTGTCTAAATATCTTTTTGGAAATTTGTGGATTTTTTCAATTGTTTTTTCTTTTTGCCCGTTGCGTTTTTTATCAATATTTTGTATGATATGGATGAAAGGCATTGTTTTAAAGACATGCCAAATAATAAGGAGGATGTATCCAAATGAAGAAGCTTCTTGCGATCCTGCTCTCCGTCGTTATGGTTCTCTCCCTTGTCGCCTGCGGCAGCAAGGACAATGGGCCGACCACTCCCGACGATCAGCAGACCCCCGAAACCGAGACCAAGACCGTTAAGGTCGGCCTGATCTGCATCGGCGATGAGAACGATCAGGGCTACACCTACAACTTCATCCGCGGCAAGGAAGCCGCCACCGAGGCGCTGGCCGCCAAGGGTATCAATGTCGAGTGGGTCGTCAAGTACAATATTGGCGAGGACTCCACCTGCGAGGATGCCAACATCGAGCTGGCCGAGGAAGGCTGCGAGATCATTTTCAACAACTCCTACGGCTTTGAGCCCTTCATGCTCAAGGTTGCTCCTGACTATCCCGACATCCAGTTCGTCGGCTGCACCAACCAGGGCTCCTGGAGCGATGACCTTGAGAACACCCACAACGCATTCGCCAACATCTATGAGGGCCGCTACCTCGCCGGTGTTGCCGCCGGTATGAAGCTCCAGCAGCTCATCGACGAAGGTACCATCAAGCCCGAGGAGGCCGTCATCGGCTATGTCGGCGCGTTCTCCTTCGCTGAAGTTATCTCTGGCATGACCTCCTACTTCCTGGGTGCTCGCTCCGTCTGCCCGAGTGCGACCATGAAGGTTCAGTTCGTCGGCTCCTGGTCCGACGCCACCGAGGAATCCAACGCTGCTTCCGCCCTGTGTGACCTCGGCTGCAAGATCATCTCCCAGCACTCCGACAACACCACCCCCGCCACCATGGCCCAGTCCAAGGGTGCGTTCCACACCGGCTATAACAACGATATGACCGGCGTTGCTCCCGAGGCCTCCATCATCGGCTGCCGCATCGACTGGGCGCCCTACTTCGTCTACGCCATCGAGGCTGTTGCCAACGGCGAGTCCTTCGATCAGGATTACTGCGGCAGCTATGCTGACGGCAGCGTCGTTCTGACCAAGCTCAACGAAGAGATCGCCGCCCCCGGCACCGCTGAGAAGCTCGAAGAGGTCGAGGCCGGTCTGGCCGACGGCTCCATTCAGGTCTTTGACACCTCCACTTTCACCGTGAATGGCGAGACCCTGACCTCCGCCTTCGCTCTGGATACCGACGGTGACTTCACCGCCGATTCCGAAGAGGCCGTGTTCGACGGTGCCTTCCATGAGTCTTATTTCCAGTCCGCTCCCTACTTCACCATCCAGATCGATGGCATCGAGTGGCTCAACTCCGCGTTCTGATCTCTCCTCTGATACATCAAAAGAAGCCGCCTGCGGGCGGCTTCTTTTTTGCAGAATAAACTAAAAAAAAGTAAGGCTTACAAATTTTTTGTTGATTTCTCCAGTTTTTTCTGTTCACTTTTGATGGAACCGTCAACAGCTTTTCCATTTACATCAAGATGCAATTATGTTAATATAAGACTTGAATAATCAGCATTTATCGGAGATGCACCCTTCCCCTCCGATAAGGTGGCTGCAGCCTTGCCGGAAACCGGCTGAGCGCCTGTTTTCCGGCGATACAGAAAGGATGACAGAACCTTGGACAACACTTGTGCAGTTGAACTCAGACACATCACCAAGCGCTTTGGCAAGGTCGTTGCAAACGACAGCATCGACCTGACCATCAACCGGGGCGAGATCCTTTCCCTGCTCGGCGAAAACGGCAGCGGAAAGACCACGCTGATGAACATGCTCGCCGGCATCTACTACCCCGATGAGGGCGAAATTTATGTCAACGGCGTGCTCACCTCCATCCGTTCGCCGAAGGACGCGTTTGACAACCACATCGGCATGATCCACCAGCACTACAAGCTTGTCGATGTGTTCACGGCGGCGGAGAACATCGTCCTCGGTCTTGACGAACCGGGCAAGCTCGACATCAAGGCCGCCAACACCAAGGTTCGCGAGATCTGCGAGCGCTACGGCTTTGACATTGACCCGACTAAAAAGATCTATGACATGTCCGTCTCTCAAAAGCAGACGGTCGAGATCGTCAAGGTTCTCTACCGCGGCGCAGACACGCTCATCCTCGACGAGCCCACCGCCGTCCTCACGCCGCAGGAGACTGAAAAGCTTTTCAATGTTCTGCGCAACATGCGCGCCGACGGCAAGGCCATCGTCATCATCACACACAAGCTCCACGAGGTCATGTCCCTTTCGGACAAGGTCGCGGTGCTCCGCAAGGGGCAGTACATCGGCACCGTCAACACCTGTGAGACCAGCCCGCAGGCGCTGACCGACATGATGGTCGGCCACTCGGTCACGCTCAACATCGACCGCCCGCGCTATGAAAATCCTGTCCCGCGCCTGACGCTCAAGGACGTCACCTGCTACGACAACGAGGGCGTCGTCCGTCTCGACCATGTTTCCTTCACCGCCATGGGCGGCGAAATTCTCGGTGTGGCTGGCATCGCCGGCAGCGGCCAGCGCGAGTTACTCGAATCCATCGCCGGTCTCTACCCTGTCGCCGAAGGCAGCAGCATCCGCTACATGCCCGAGGGCGCGCCGGAATCTGAGCTGGTCGGTAAAACACCCATGCAGATCAAGAAAGCCGGCGTTGCACTCGCCTTTGTTCCCGAGGACCGGCTCGGCATGGGTCTGGTCGGCTCGATGGGTATGACGGGCAATATGATGCTCCGCTCGTGGAAAAAGGGCAAGGGCGTGTTCGTCAACCGCAAGGATCCCAACGAACTTGCCAAGGCCATCTGGAAAGAGCTGGAAGTCGTCACCCCCAGCACCGAATTTCCCGTCCGCCGTATGTCCGGCGGCAACGTGCAGAAGGTACTCGTTGGCCGCGAGATCGCATCCGCACCCAATGTGCTCATGTCCGCCTACGCTGTGCGCGGTCTGGACATCAACACCTCCTACACCATTTACAACCTCATGACCGAACAGAAAATGAAGGGCACCGCCGTCATTTTCGTCGGCGAGGATCTGGATGTGCTGCTGGAGCTGTGCGACCGCATCCTCGTGCTCTGCGGCGGCAAGGTCAGCGGCATCGTCGACGCTCGTACCGCGACAAAGGAAGAGATTGGCCTGATGATGACGCGCGTCGGAGGCGGAAAGGAGGAAAGCGTCCATGCATAACGAAAATAAGGTGCCCCTGATCCGTCTCGCCAAGCGGGACATGATGGAGCCGTGGAAGGTCTGGTGCATCCGCCTTGCCTCCATTGTCATCGCGCTGCTGCTCGGCGGTCTCGTCATGATGATCGCACTCCCCGACGGCTCCACGCCGGTCGACGGCTACGCCACCATCATCACCGGTGCGCTCGGCAAAAAGACTGCGATCCGTCAGACCGTCAAGCTGGCCGTTCCGCTGCTCGGCTGCGCGCTGGCTATCGCTCCATGCTTCAAGATGCGCTTTTGGAACATCGGCGCAGAGGGCCAGATTACCGCAGGCGCGATCGCAGCCAGCTATTTTGCCCTCTACTGGGTCGGTAAGGTGCCGTCCGCACTGCTGCTCATCATCATGGGCGTCTCCGGTGCGATCGCCGGCGGACTGTGGGCGCTGATCCCCGCCTTCTTCAAGGCCAAGTGGAACACGAATGAAACGCTCTTCACCCTCATGATGAACTACATCATCATCGGCGTCGTCCGCTGGCTTCAGGGCGGTCCGTGGGAAGGCCGTCCCGGCTCGCAGATCATCCCTCAGTTCGATAAGGCCGCCACGCTGCCGAAGGTTCTCGGCGTTCACTGCGGATGGATCATTGTGCTGATCCTCGTCGTATTCATGCACGTTTACATGAACCATACCAAGCACGGTTATGAGATCGCCGTCATCGGCGACTCCATCAACACTGCGCGCTACGCGGGCATGAATGTCGGCCACGTCATGATGCGCACGATGTTCCTCTCCGGCGCGATCTCCGGTCTCGTCGGTTTCATCGTCGCCTCCGGCGCGAATACCACGCTCTATGACGGCGTGGCCGCGGGCGTCGGCTTCACCTCCATCACTGTCGCGTGGCTCAGTCAGCTCAACGCTTTCGCTATGATCGTCATTTCCATGATGCTGGCGATCATCTCCAAGGGCGCCGAAACGCTTCAAACCCGTCTGGCGGTCCCCGCATCGATCTCCGACATCATCACGGGCATCCTGCTCTTCTGCATGCTTGGCTGTGAATTCTTCATCAACTATCGGCTCATCTTCCGTTCAAGCAAAACCGAAAAGGAGGCGGCTAAGTAATGACTTTACTCATCACCCTGATCATCGCCGCCATCACCTACGGCACGCCGCTGCTCTTCGGCACGCTCGGCGAAATTCTGACGGAAAAATCCGGCAACCTCAACCTCGGCGTCGAGGGCATCATGTTCATGGGCGGTGCGCTCGGCCTCGGCGGCGTGTACTACTATGAAAAGCTTTCCTCCTCGCCCAACGGCTTCGTCGCCATCTTCGTCGGCGTTCTCTTCGCCTTCCTCGCCGGCGCGCTCGCGTCCCTCATTTTCAGCTTCCTGACCATCACGCTGCGCGCGAATCAGAACGTCACCGGCCTTGCCCTGTCCATCTTCGGCACGGGCGTCGGTCAGTTCATCGGTGAGTACATGCGCGTGAGTGAGAACGGCTACATTTCCGTGAGCAACATGCTCAAGGGCTACTTCCAGAACTCCCCCTTCCCCAAGGGACTTCAAAACATCCCCTACATCGGCGGTGTCCTCTTCGGCAACAGCTTTTTCTTCTATCTCGCCGTCGCCTGCGCCGTCGCACTGTACTGGTACCTCAACAAGACCCGCTGCGGCCTGTATCTGCGCAGCGTCGGCGAAAGCCCCGCCACCGCGGACTCCGCCGGCATCAACGTCACCCGCTATAAGTACCTTGCCACCGTCATCGGCGGCGGCGTGAGCGGTATCGGCGGCATGGTCTATATCATGACCATCGCTGGCGGCGTGTGGAACCACGAGGGACTCTCCGGCGTCGGCTGGCTGGCCGTCGCGCTGGTCATCTTCTGCCTGTGGCGTCCGCTGGGCGCGATCTGGGGCAGCGTACTCTTCGGTGCGCTGATGATCCTGTATCTGCGTCTGGTCATCGCCTTCATCCCCACGCAGCTCTACAAGATCCTGCCCTATGTCGTCACGGTCATCGTGCTCATCATTTCGAGCATGCGCAACAATAAGGATAAGCAGCCGCCCGCATCGCTGGGTCTGAATTACTTCCGCGAAGAGCGCTAACGCTTTCAAAAACGGCAGCCGAAACGGTTGCCGTTTTTGAGTAGGATCACACTCCGCTCTGCGCACGCGCCACAGGCGCGTACACTCGCTCCGCGCAAATTGTTTTTTGCCGCGCACATGTCGCGGCAAAAATGTTCAAGATCATTTGCGCCGTGCGCGGCGACAAAATACACTCCTCCCTATTCTTTACTAAATCTGCCTGCCGCTATGGGCGCTGAGAGGTATTGCTATGTCTACTCTACTCATCCGAAACATCCGCACGCTGGTCTCCTGCGACAGTGCCGACACCGTGTACGAAAATGTTGATCTCTACGCGGAGGACGGCTTCATCAAGGCGATTGGCACAAAGCTCGGGCATAAGGCCGAGCGCACCATCGACGCGAGCCACATGCTCTGCTATCCCGGGCTTGTCAACACGCACCACCATCTCTATCAGGTCTTTTCCCGCAATCTGCCAGAGGTGCAGAATATGGAGCTGTTTGACTGGCTCAAGACGCTCTATGAGATCTGGAAAAATCTGGACGAGGATGTGATCCGCCTCTCCTCCCTCACCGGCCTCGGTGAGTTGATGAAGCACGGCTGCACGACCTGCTTCGACCATCATTACGTTTTCCCAAAGGGCATGGGCGATCTGCTCGGCGCGCAGTTTGCCGCGGCAGACGAACTGGGGATCCGCATGTATGCCTCGCGCGGCAGCATGGATCTCTCGGTCAAGGACGGCGGCCTGCCGCCCGACAGCGTGGTGCAGACGGTCGACGAGATCATGAAGGATTCCGCGCGCGTCATTGAACAGTACCATGACCGCAGCTTCGGTGCGATGCACCGCGTTGCACTTGCTCCCTGCTCGCCCTTCTCCGTGTCGGCCGACCTTCTGCGCGAAAGCGCCGCGCTTGCGCGGCAATACGGCGTCCGCCTGCACACCCACCTGTGCGAAACGAAGGACGAGGAAAACTTCATGCTCGCACGCGAGGGCGTCCGCCCGCTGGAATACATGGAGCGGCTCGGCTGGACAGGTCACGACGTCTGGTTTGCCCACGGCATTCATTTCAACGATGAGGAGCTGTGTGTCCTTGCCAAAACCGGAACCGGCGTGGCGCACTGCCCGATCTCGAACATGAAGCTCTCCTCTGGTATCGCGCGCATCCCCGAAATGCTCGCCCTCGGCGTGCCAGTCGGCCTTGCGGTGGACGGCTCGGCGTCAAACGACGGCTCCAGCCTGATGGAAGAACTCCGCGTCGCGTTCCTGCTTCACCGTCTCAACTCCAGCAAAGCCGCGCCCAGCGGCTACGATGTTCTCAAGATGGCGACAGTCGGCAGCGCACAGCTCCTCGGCCGGAGCGATGACATCGGATCGCTTGAGGCCGGCAAGTGCTGTGACCTCTTCCTGATCGACTCCCGCCGTCTGGAGCTCGTCGGCTCCTGCTTCGATCCGAAAAGCGTCCTCGGCACGGTCGGCGTGCGCGGTCCGGTGGACTGCACCGTGGTGCATGGCCGCATCACAGTCGAGCACGGCCACCTCGTCACTGTCGACGAGGAACAGCTTGCACACGATGCGGAAGCCAAGTGCCGCGCGTACCTCGATCGTTGAGCGTTATGACGGTTGAAATTATTGCCGGCGGGATCGCCGGCCTGCCGGCCGCCGAACGCGCAGCAGAGCTTCTCCCCTCCGGCGGCGAAACGCTCACGCTCGCTGTTTCCGACGCCACATCGGCCTACGCCGTGCTCCGCACGGTGATGGATCATGGCTACGCACACGATCTTCCGCGTCTTGTCCGGCTCGTCTGCACAGACCAAGCCGTCTACCGTGCCTGCTGCTTTCAGTGGAACATGTGGTACGCCGAACGCAAGCCGGGGCACGAGGAATAAAGCGTTCAAAAATAGAAAGAAGTCTATTCTTGCAATAAGAATAGACTTCTTTTCTATGTGCCGCTCTTCTGCGGAGAGCGCATGCTTCCGCCGAACATTTTATGCGCGCTTGCCGACTTTTACGATGTCAGCGTGGATTATCTTCTCGAACGTGCCAACAAAAAGAAGTAAAGCGGCCGTTTTACCGGCCGCTTGTTTCTTGTCCGCATTATCTCTGCATCAGCAAAGTCTCATTCTCTCCCTTCAGCGGATGAAGTGCGTCGCTATGCGCTCCTCCTGCTCCGGCAGGCCAAACTGCTCGCGGCCAAGCGCGATGCTCCTCATCAGAAACGTCATGTTCCGTGCAAGCGTCCGCATCGTCTGAAGGCCCTCGGCGTCCTGCTCCGCCTCGCCCGGCGTTCTGCCATGGATGCTGTTCCAATACTGGCTTGAGGCGATGGGCATGCCGGAGATGGTAAAGTATTTATTCAGCTCGTCAAAGGTCGCCGAGCAGCCGCCGCGCCGCGCGCACACCACGCTTGCGCCGACCTTCATGGTCTTGGCAAAGGAGGTGGACTGGAACAGGCGGTCAAGGCAGGCGACCAGCGTCGCGTTGGCCGAGGCGTAGTAGACCGGGCTGGCGACGACCAGACCGTCTGCCGCTTCAAACTTTGGCGCAAACTCGTTGACAACATCGTCAAACACGCACCGTCCCAGCTTCCCGCACGCGCCGCAGGCCGTGCAGCCGCGGATGGCGCGGTTTCCGAGCAGCACCGTCTCTGTCCTCACGCCGTTTTGCGCAAAGATCTTTTCCATTTCCCGCAGCGCGACGGCGGTGTTCCCGTTCTCGTGCGGGCTGCCGTTGAGCAGCAATACATTGATTTCCCTCATAGCAAGCTCTCCTGTATAGCGTTGTGTTTCTCTGTTTTTCTGCTGCCCCATGCCACGGCAAAGGGGCTTTATTGCATCTGATCCCTGTGCCGGGAATGGTGTTCGCGCAGCTCGTGGCGAAGCTCTGTGGACCTGTCGTGCATCTCCGCGACGTAGCTCATAGCCTCCATCAGGTCGCCCTGTGCATAGAAAAATTCATCGCTCAATCGCTTATGCTTCGGGTATTTCCCACTGCGATAGCGGTCGAGCACGACCTCATAGCGTGCACAAGCGCGGGAGACCGCCTCCTCCCAGGAGATGTAGAGCTCTCGCATGGCATTTTCGCCCACGCGGCGCATCACCTCCCGCCGTGTGCAGAGCTCCGTGAGCTTTACGCACAGGCTTTCGGCGTTTTCTTCGATCAAAAAGCCGTTCTGCCCATCTGTCACCCCCTCCGCCGCACAGCTGCCCGCAATGAGCATGCTCGCGCAGCCGCTTGCCGCGGCCTCGCGCACAACAAGTCCGTTCGTGTCGAAGGTCGAGGGAAACAGGAACAAATCCGCACGGCTGTACCACGCGCGCAGCGTTTCGCGCTCTGAGATGGAGCCGGTGAAAAAGCAGCGGCCGCCAAGTCCCAGCGTTTCCACCTCCGCGTGAACCTCTTTCTCATCGCCGCCCGCGCCGATGAACACCATGCGGAAGTCCTCTCCGCTCTCACGCAATCCGCGAAGCGCATCGAGGATGATATGCAGTCCCTTATACCACATCAGCCGCCCCACAAACAGGAATACCGGCACGTCCTGCGGCAGATCATACCCCGCCGCGGCAGCGGCGGCCGCTTCAGCGCTCACGCGCCCGCGCGGCATGTCCACGCCGTTCTCCATGACGATATATTCGCCCTCATAACCGATCGATCGGAGGTTCTCCCCCGCACCGCGGCTCACGACCCACACCTCGTCGCAGGCGGAAACATTCTCCCCCAGCGCGTGAAGTGCCCCCTCCTGCAGCAGCCTGCCGGGAACCGCGTTGGCGATATCCACATCGTACTTCGTGTGATAGGTCAGCACCAGCGGCGCGTCGAGCACTTCGCGCAGAGAGCGGGCCAGGATCGCCGAGGTAGCCGGACAGTGCGTGTGCAGCAGTTCTACCTTTTTCTCCCGCAGCCGCAGCGCCGTTTCCGGCGAGAAGGGATAGCCCGCAACATAGCCGACCAGCTTCCGCGTGTCAATGCTCGGATAGCGCACGACCGGAAAGAGATACGCGCCGTCGTCCGCCCCCGGCACCGACGGCGTGACCACCACGGCATGACCGTGCTCCTGCTCAATACACGACGCGTAATTCAGCACAGCGTTCGCCACGCCGTCGATGATTGGCGGAAAAGAGTCATTTAAAAGACAGATGGTGTGTTTGTCCACAGCGCACCTCCGGCAAAATCATTTTTGTTAGTATACCATTTTCCACCCGGAAGTGGTATACTGTCTGTAAATTTTTCAGAAAGGGGCGGTTCGCCTGCGTATTCTCCACTATACTGTCCCCGCAGAACAGGACGGCAGGATGCTTAAATTTATTCTGCGCGGTGAGCTCGGCATTTCCTCCACGCTGCTCAAAACGCTCAAGTGGCGCGAGGGCGCGATTCTTCTAAACAATGCGGTCGTTCACGTGAACGTCATTGTCCATACCGGTGACACTGTGATCGTCACGCTTGCCGAGCGTGCGCCGCTGGCGGCGGACGTCGTGCCGCTTGCTCTCCCGCTCGATATTGTTTACGAGGACGAGGATCTTCTTGTCCTCAACAAGCCCGCCGGACTTGCCATGCACCCCATGTCCACCGACCTTGCCGCGCCGAATCTTGCCGGTGCGCTGGTCGCCTATCTCGGTGAGGGAAGCGTACCGCACTTCGTCAGCCGGCTCGACAAGGGCACCTCCGGTCTACTCATCACGGCAAAATCAGGATACGTCCACGAGCTGCTGCGCCGCGCGCTTCATTCCGACGCGCTGCGGCGGGAGTACCGTGCGCTGGCCGTCGGCCGTGTCGAGCCGCCGCATGGCTTGATCGACCGTCCCATCGCCCGCGCTGAAGGCTCGCTCGTCAAACGCTGCACCGCCCCCGGCGGACTTCCCTCCCGCACGAAGTATGAGGTTCTCTCCTATCACGGCAGCCTGACGCTCCTGCACCTGATGCCATTGACCGGCCGCACCCATCAGCTGCGCGTCCACATGGCCTCGCTCGGCTTTCCTCTCGCGGGCGACTGGCTCTACGGTACAGAGGACAAAGCTCTCATTGCCCGTCCCGCACTGCACTCCTGTGAGCTATGGTTCACGCACCCGCTGAACAAAGCGCCCCTGCACTTCACCGCACCGCTGCCCGAGGACATGGCACGGCTGCTCTAAATAAGAAAGGCGGCTCGATTCGAGCCGTCTTTCTTATGCTTCCGTCAATCTCTTTACTGTTTTCAGGCTGTAGCTGCCCTCAATGAGTACAAGCAGGACCCAACCGCTGGCAACCGACGCACAGATCCCATAGATCCCCCATATCGGGACAAGGAAATACGACAGCACGATGCGCATACCCACCTGTGAAATGGACGCCACCATCGTCAGCCGCAGCCGTCCGAGGCCGCGGAAGAAGCCCTGCACGACCTCGCCGAGGAAGGCAAAGAGATAAATGCCCGCCATCGTTCCAGTATAGCACGCACCGGCGGCAATGACCTCTGCATTGTCGGAGAAGAGTCCAACGACCCGCGCAGGCAGAAGCAAGCAGACCGTTCCCAGCACCAGAACCAGCGCGATCTCCGCACAGACGCCTGCACGGTAAAAGCGGCGCACACGCACCTTATCGCCGTGGCCGAGGTTCTGTGACAGGCATACCACCATCGCCGCGCTGATGCCTTGAGCAAAGCAGAGCAGAAACTGCTCCACGCGCAGAGACATGTTGTAACCCGTCACCGCGTTCGTGCCGAGCGGCGTGAGCATACCCTGCACCAGCAGCCGCCCGATGCAGACCACCGCCTGCTGCAAGGCCGCGGCCCATGCGAAGGACAAAACGATGCGCCCCATGCCTGCGTCAAAGCGAAGCTCCGCGCGTGAGAGCGTCAGCGGTTTGCAGCGGCGCTCGGCGTACAGGATGCACCACATGGCGGATACCGCCTGACAGAACACCGTGGAGAACGCGACGCCGCGGATGCCCCACGCAAACACGCCCACGAACAGCAGATCGAGCAGCGCATGGAGCGTTGACGAAGCCAGCAGAATGATGAACGGCGTGCGTGAATCGCCGCACGAGCGCAGCATGGAAGCATAGTAGTTATACAAAAAGCAGCAAATCAGGCCGGCAAAGATCATATTCAGATACTTTGCCGCTTCGCGGGCCACAAGCTCCTCCGTTCCCTGCACCCGCAGCACCCAGCCCGAGCCGAGGATACCCGCCAGTGCGATCACCAGCGTAATGGCGATGCCGCCGAGCAGCGCTGTGGCGTTCATTCGCCGCAGTCGTTCCCAGTCCGCCGCGCCGCACAGCTGCGCGGCCAGCACGCCGACGCCGATCGATCCGCCGATGATGAGTGCATTTGCCACGTCCACGATGGGCGAGGCCACGCTGATACCCGAAAGCGGCAGATCGCCGAGAAATTTTCCCACAACGATCGCGTCCACGATGCTGTAGAGCTGCTGGAAGATGTTTCCCATTAAAATCGGCAGAGCAAAATACAGCATGGTCGGCAGCGGCGCACCTGTCAGGATCGCCTCGCTGCCCTGTGCCGCGCGGGCTCCCCGCGCGGCAAAAAAGTGCGGCACAGTGCCTCACCCGCCTTTTATTTTTCTTTATAGTAGAGCATGCAGTGGCAGTAGCCCTCAAACTCCGGATCGGCGATCTGGTCGCGGAACTCCTTGCACATGCAGCGATTGTCCTCGATCCTTTGCAGGCGGCAGGGACAATAAAGCTCCTTTTTGAGCAGCGCCGCGCGCAGGCGCGCAACGACCTCCTCGTCCTCGTTGAAGCGGATCTTCATAGTCTCCCCTCCCTTTTACTTGCAGCCGTCGAGCATCGACTTGATCTCTTCCTTGCTGCGTAGGCCGACCGAACCGGTGAGCGTGTGACGGTCCTGCACGACGGCAAGCGTCGGGATTGATTCGATGCCGAACATCTGCGCCAGTCCCGGCTGCTCATCGACATTGACGCGGCAGAACTTGACTTGCGGCTCTTCACCGTTGAGCTCTTCAAACGCGGGCGCGAGCATCCGGCACGGCTGGCACCACTCGGCCCAGAAGTCAATGAAGATCAGTCCGGGATCGTCGAGCACCTCAGTCTGGAAATTCTCCTCCGTCAGCGTGACGATATCGGTAAAGGTGCGCGTTTCAACATAGGGCTCACGCTCGATTGGCTCGCTGCCGCAGCCGTGGCAGCCGGCACAGCCGCCGCCCGCGCAGCCGCCTCCGCAGCCGCTGTCTACAACCGGCTCGCCGCCGGCCGTTTCCAGATTGCCCTCCAGAAAGCGTTCGAGCACGTCGTCCGTGCCGCCGGTCACGCCGTCGAATACGAGCATGTGTTCACCCTCGAGCGCCTGACGCGCATGAGGGCCGATGCTGCCGCAGATGACCACATCCACGCCGCGTGCCTTGAGATCGCGCGCGACCGCTTCATGGGAAGCGTCCTCCGGCGCGAAAACCTCTCCGGTCACGGGATCAAGGTCACTGACCGTGTAGATCTTAAACTCCTTGGCGCGGCCAAAATGCTCAAACAACGTACCATCCTGATACGGCATTGCAATTTTCATAAAATTTACCTCCTTCGGTTCATTTGAGGATAGCTTAACACAACTTGCGTCATTCTACAACCGCAAAGTTTTTGAAAACGCACTTGCATCCTTCTCAGCTTTTCGCTACAATGGTCAAAGTCGATCATCCACAGAAAGGAAGTCTGGCAAATGCATGACGAGCTGACCGCACAGGACATCAAGAAAATGCAGGAGGAGCTTGACGACCGCCGTCTCCGGCTGATGCCGGAGCTCATCGAGGAGGTCAAGCGCACCCGCGCCTTTGGCGATCTGAGTGAAAACTACGAATACAAGGCGGCCAAGCAGGAGCAGAACCGCAACAAGAGCCGCATCCGCTATCTTGAGCGCATGATCGCATCGGCTCACGTCATCGAGGACCATTCCTCTGCCGACGAGGTCGGACTTTACGACAAGGTGACGGTGCACATGGTCGAGCTGGGAAAGGACAAGGTCTTTCAAATCGTAACGACCGTGCGCTGTGACGCGCTCCACGGACTGGTAAGCAAGGAATCACCCGTCGGCAAGGCCATTCTCGGCAAAAAGGTCGGCGACACCGTGACCGTCCATGTCAGCGATACAAACAGCTACCACGCCGAGATCCGTTCCATCGAAAAGCAGACGGATGACGGCAGCGCACCGATCCGCAGCTTTTAAAGCATGATGGAAGCACCTGTCATTCTGCATACCGAACGCAGCTTTCTTGTCTGCTGCAAGCCCGCCGGCACGGAATGCGAGCACGAGCTGCCCGAGCAGCTCTCCGCGTTTTTTAACTGTAAGGCAGAATCGCTTTACTGTATTCATCGGCTTGACCGCGCGGTCGGCGGCGTAATGGTCTGGGCGCGCAGCGCCGAAGCCGCCGCCGTACTGAGCCGTCAAATTCAGGAAAAGCGACTGAAAAAGGAGTATTTCGCCGTTTGCCCTGCTGCTCTTCCGTCCGCGTGCGGTGAAATGCGCGATTTTTTATTCAAGGACTCTTTCAAGCAAAAATCCTTTACAGTAGATTCACTCCGACGCGGTGTAAAAGAGGCTCTGCTGGAGTATACCGTTCTGGAAACCACTGCAATACACGGCGCGCCGGCCTCGCTGGTATGCGTGCGGCTGCACACCGGACGGTTTCACCAGATCCGTTGCCAGTTTGCGTCGCGCGGCTGCCCACTGCTCGGTGATGGCAAATACGGCAGCCGCGAGCGCGGCTGCACCGTCGCGCTGTGGAGCTGCCGTCTCGCCTTCCGCCATCCGGAAAGCGGCGCGCCGGTCGAGTTCTTCTCTCCTCCGCCGGATACTTTTCCGTGGAACAGCTTTTCCACCGGCCATTACATATAAAAAAGACGCTCTTCCAAAGCGGGGACAAATTAGGGATTAGCGTCCCGAAAAAATAATCGGCATAGTCGGTTGGAAACGACCGGCTATGCCGATTCCCCTTTTACAAGTTCAAGGTCGGATTCCGGTGGATTGAAAACGCCGATGAAGTTCCATGCGATGTCAATCTGCTGAATCCGTTGTCCCTCGAAATCCGCGGCCTGATGAACGTAGATTTTGTCAACGAATTCCCTGATGACCGTGGGCGTCAATTCGGTGGCCGTCATCCTGCCGCGAACGATTTTCAAGAAGCTCTCGATGCCGTCTGACTTGTCCTTTGCCTCAGCCAGCATAGTATGCAGCTCAGTAATCCGGGCTTCAAGCTCCGCCTGCTCTCGCTCGTAGCTGGCCGTCATTTTGGCAAAACGGTCATCAGAGATTTTATCGTCGAGGTTGTCCTCGTAGAGTCGCTGGATGATCGTGTCAAGTTTCTGCATACGGGCCGTAGCCTGTTCCAGCTCGCGTTTGTATTCACGAATATCATGCTCGCGGCCTTCTTTTGACTGTGCCGATTTCAGCCGTACAAATATGTCTTCGTGGCGGCCTATGAAGGCAAGCAGATTCTACAGCTTTTCCAGAAGCAGATTCTTAATTACCTCGTTGCGGATCTGGTGCGAGGTACAAGCACCCTTGATTTTTCGATAGTCGGAGCAGCCCATGTATTCCTTCTGCTTCATGGTGATGCACCTGACCTGATACAGTTTCCTGCCACAATCGGCGCAGTACACTACACCGGACAGAGCGGGAATGTCGCCCATCGGAGTGCGCCTGCGTCCGCTGTCTCGGATGTGCTGCACGATATCGAACACTTCCTTTGTGATGATCGGTTCGTGCGTTCCCTCAAAAACCTTTCATTCCGACGGATCGTTCTTCAACTGCTTTTTGCACTTGTAGGACTTGCGGTGGGTCTTGAAATTGACGGTGCAACCGAGGTATTCCTGCCGTGCAAGCATGTGGGCAATGGTGCTGGGCTGCCAAGTGTAATTGTCTCCGATTGTGCGGTTGTCAGACTTCAGAATGCCGATGGAGCGCATATACGCCGTGGGGTTCATGTAGCCCCGTTCCATCATAACGTTGCAGATTTGGGAAGGCCCATACCCGTCGACGCAAAGCTGGAAAACCTCGCGTACTACGGCAGCAGCGGTCTCTTCAATTTTCAGCTCGACCATGTGCATCCGGCGTCACCTCCTTCCTGTGATATTTGCGGATGGGATCATTCCTTTTTGTTAGAAGTGATGACCAGTCACTCACGAAACGCATCGACAGGGATCAGAATTCGCGCTCCGACACGGACGACAGGAAACCCCAGCTGCTTTACCAGCTCGTAAGCCTTCGGCAGGCTCACGCCGAGATTGGATGCCAGCTCCTGCACGCTCATCGTGGTCTTTTCCATACTTCGTACCTCCATTTCTTCAGATTTGGGCATAAAAGTGCCATCATCGTTTCCGAAGGTGGCGATGAAGGTTATTTCAGGACGATAGCCGCTTTGCCGTTCGTATTCATCTTGAGGACTGCGTTATACGGGGTCAAATCCTTGTCCCCGGTGCTGTTGCGCTTGTCCAGCGCCTCCTCGTGATGCTTGAGCTTGCGGTTCTGCCGTTGCCTTTTCCTATCCTTCATACCGATCGTCTCCTTTCCTTTTGAAATAGGTAGACGTCACCTCGGCTACGGGAAACAGCCTTTCGGTGACGTCCGCTACGAGAACCGTGCATTCTCACTCTTCTCGCATATAGAATATCACGTCAAGTTGCTATTTCCAATAGCAAAATCACAAAATGTTAGAGAATTCTTTAATTTGTTGCAAATCTATAAATTAATTTCTTATAGTTCCTTGACATGGCTCACTTTCTGTAGTACAACAAGTGAGAAAACTGAAGCGAGGGTGTGAGAATAATGTTCCCTGAAAGATTAAAACAATTAAGAAAAGAAAAAGGAATAACCCAGACCGACTTGGCAAAGGCCCTCGGCGTTTCGAGCGGCACCGTTGCCATGTGGGAGACCGGCAAGCGCAAGCCGAGCTTTGAGATGTTTGACCGGCTCACCGAGGTCTTTGAAAAGCGCCTTGATTATATTCTCGGCACATCGGACGATCCGACACCGTTCAAAGCCGGAGAGGGTGAGGCAATGGTCACAGGCCGCTGGATCGCGCAGGAAGAATACGAGGACGTCATGCGTAAGTTCTCGCTGCTCGACGATTTCGGGCAGAAAACGGTCGCTGGTGTTCTGCGCACCGAATTTGCCCGTTGTCAGGAGCAGGGCACCCTGAAAAGCGGCAAGAGTGTATCCGTGTCCGTAAAGATCAGAGAGGTGCTTGATCCTATCATTGAGGATCTGCCGGCCAAAACGAGAATATAAAACAAATCGGAGGATTTGGTATGATAAAGGATATTTTGGCGGCGAATGAGGCCGTAACGCCCAATGAAAACAAGATCGCGGTGCTCCGTGAGCATTTCCCCGCCTGCTTTGCTGCAGACGGCAGTTTTGATATAGAACGGTTCAAAGAATACCTATCCGACAAGGTGGCAGTCACCAACGAGGGATACGAGCTTCGGTTCCTCGGGAAAAACTATGCCCGTCTGCTGGCGTCACTGGATACGACGACTGTCATTGTCCCGGATGAAGATCATAACAGCAAGCCAGAGAACGCTAATAGTTTAAATATTTATATTAGCGGAGATAACCTCGATGCAATTAAGCACCTGAGGAAAGCATATCCTTACGGCTTCAAGTGCATTTTTATAGACCCCCCATATAACACCGGCTCGGACGGGTTCATCTATAACGATAACTTTGATTATTCCGTTGAGGACCTTGTTGAAAAGCTGAGTATCAGTGCAGATCAAGCAAAACGTATTCTTGACTTGACAAAACGCGGAAGCGCCTCTCATTCTGCGTGGCTGACATTTATGTTGCCGAGATTGCTTATATCAAGAGATCTTTTGTCTCCAGATGGTGCAATCTTTATCACAATCGATGATAATGAGTATTCAAATCTGAAGTTACTGTGCGACGATGTATTTGGAGAGAACAACTTTTTGGGTTCGTTCATTTGGCATAAAAAACTAACTGGCGGTTACGATAACGATGCTGTGAATACCCAGCATGATTATGTATTAACATATGCGCGAGATTCAGAAAATTTTGTGATAAACCTACGGTCTGAGGACAGTAAGTATAAGCTGATAGATGAAAAAACTGGCAGGAAATTCAAGTGGGATAGCCTTTGGAATGTTGGTGGCCTAACGTATTCAGCGTCCTTGGATTATCCAATTATTGCCCCTGATGGGTCAGAGATTTGGCCAATCGGTCAGAGAGGTGTTTCATTCTGGCTTTGGAGCAAGGAGCATGTTGAAGCCGAACGAGATAGTCTTAAGTTTATCAAAGATAAAGAAGGCAATTGGAAAGTCTACAAAAAGGTATATGCTTCTGAAGGTTTAATCCCGGGAACAATTACTTTACTTGATAAAAAGGAAGTCGGTGGAAACACAAACGCTTCGGATGAAATCAAAGATTTATTTGATAATAACAAGGTGTTTGATTATCCAAAACCAACTTCTTTGTTGAAAAGCCTCATTGACCGCGTAGTTGTAGATGGAGACACTGTCCTTGATTTCTTTTCAGGTTCAGCTTCTACAGCTGATGCTGTTATGCAATTGGCCGTTGAAATGAAATACAGTGACCTTCATTTTATTATGGTTCAGCTTCCTGAAAAAATATATGAAACAATAAATGGTGTGGATACACCTCTGCAGAAAAAAGCAGCAGTAGCCGCGTTCAAAATGGGCTTTCGTACCATTGACGAAATCGGAATGGAACGTATTAAACGCGCTGCTAATAGGGTGAGAAATAAACACCCCGGCCTCGTTGCTGATCTCGGTTTCCGGCATTTTACGCTTGTGGAGCCCTCTCCTGAAACGCTGGATAAGCTGGAAAAGTTTGAGCCGGAGTCTGTATTCCTGCTTCAGAATACGGTTCTGCAGGATTTCGGCGTTCCGACTGTTCTTTCCACATGGCTTGTCCGTGACGGGTATGGGTTTACTGCACCGGTTCAATCGGTGGATTTTGCGGGATACACTGGGTATTACATGGATAAGCACCTGTATCTGATCAATCCCGAGTTGAAAAATGAAGCGATCGCCGCCATTACAGAAAAGTACGAAACGGACGGAGCATTCAATCCCGAAAATGTTGTTCTGTGCGGCTACAGCTTCACTTGGACGGAAACGGAATCTTTGAAGATAAACCTCGCTCGACTGAAGGATACGGAAAAGAATCTGCGTATCAACTTCGATATCCGTTATTAAGGAGGGCGGTGATATGGAACTAATCCTCCAACAGCATTTGCCACATCAGGAAAAGGCAATTGACGCTATCTGCGATTCGCTGGATGGCGTTATGATCACGCCGCCGGTACAGTTTTACGAGAACCCTCAAATCAATCTATCGGACGGAAAGCTGCTCGCCAATCTTCGCTCGTTGCAAATGTCTGTGCCCGCGGAATACAGAAGTACGGCAGCGGTCGGTTCCTGCCTGAATCTCGATATCAAAATGGAGACCGGCACCGGCAAAACCTATGTATACACAAAAACGATTTACGAGCTGCATAAACGCTACGGAATAAACAAATTCATCATCGCTGTGCCCTCCCTCGCAATCAAAGCCGGAACAGCGCAGTTCATGCGGGACGAATACTCTCGACGGCATTTTACCGATGGCTGCGGTTACGGTACGGAAATTGAACTTGGCGTTCTTGAAGCACCCAAGAACAAGAAAAAAGGACGCAGCTATTTTCCGAGCGTCGTAAGCGATTTTATTAAGGGTAGCTGCCAGAACACAAAGAAAATCTATGTGCTGCTGGTCAATATGCAGCTTATCACCAGTAATTCACAGCGCGGTGGGCGGGACACAGGCCTGCTCTGGCGTGATGATTATGACTACGGCGCAGAGGGCTTTTATCGCCCCTTTGATGCACTCCGTGCGACAAAGCCGGTTGTGATCATAGATGAGCCGCACCGCTTCTCTCGGGATCAAAAGGCTTTCCAGGCGATTATGAGTGAAATACAGCCGCAGGCATTGATCCGTTATGGTGCGACCTTCCCTGAAACGACGACGGGACGAGGCCGAAACAAAATTACGGTTAAGGACTATCAGTATTTGCTATATGACCTGAATGCCTGTGAATCCTTCAATCAGGGGCTTATCAAAGGCGTTGCAAAAGAGCATTTTGAGCCGCTGTCAAAGCAGGAAGAAAAAGTAAAGATACTCTCGATAGCCAGCAAAGAATCTGTCACGTTCCAGCGCAAAAAACGAGATGACGTCACTCATACATTTACGCTGAAAACTGGCGATTCCCTTGCTATTGTCAGTGATGCGTTCGATGGCATTACCATTCTCGCAATCACAACCAATACCGTGGAATTCTCTAACGGAGTGATAAAAACGACCGGCGAGGAAATGGATATCGACGTATATATGTCATCCTATCAGGAACAGATGATCCGGCTTGCGCTGGAGCGGCATTTTGAAACTGAGCGGGATAATTTCTGCAACCGCTCTTTTAAAATCAAGACGCTGGCACTTTTTTTCATTGATGATATCTCGTCGTATCGCCCCGATGCAGATGGGAAGGCTCCGTATCTGCTGACCGCGTTTGAACGACTCCTGAAAGAACGCATTGAAGCGGTACTGGCATCGCTCAATGAACACGAAGCCGAATACCGCGCATATCTGGAGGCATCGTTGGCGGATCTGTCGGCTTGTCACGCCGGTTACTTTTCGCAGGACAACAGTGATTCTGATGAGGAGATTGCAAAAGAAGTTGATGCGATCCTCAACGGGAAGAAACAGTTACTATCGTTCCGAAAAACCGACAGAACGTACAATACGCTGCGGTTCCTGTTCTCAAAATGGACGCTGAAAGAAGGCTGGGACAATCCAAATGTGTTTACAATTGCAAAATTGCGCTCCAGCGGCAGTGAGAACAGCAAGCTGCAGGAAGTTGGACGTGGGCTGCGCCTGCCTGTTGATGAAAACGGCAACCGGATTTCCAACGAAGAATTCCAACTGAACTACATCGTCGATTTTACGGAAGCTGATTTTGCGCAGCGTCTCGTCGATCAGATCAACGGCGAGATCCCGCAGGCATCGGTATTGTCGGAGGATCGGATCAAAGAGGTTGCTGCAAAGCTCAGAAAAGACCCCGGCGCGTTATTCGGAGAATTGCTGGCAAAGCAGTATATCGACTGGCAACGCAATATTATTTCTGACAATCGTGCTGCATTTTTCGCAGAGTATCCGCAGTTTGCCTCTGGGCTTTCTGCCGGGAAAGTCAAAGACAGAAACAAAGAGAAGCCGAAGCCCATCAAAATCCGAAAAGCCGTATACAATGAAATCCGTGAACTATGGGAACGCATCAATCAGAGATATCTGCTGTTCTATGATCAGGACTTGGATACGGATATGGAGTCCGTCGCACTTTCGTTGTTTGAGAAACCCGGTATATTTACAGATGTTGTAATGAGCAGCAGCCGCGATATTGTACACAGCGACGGGACACAGATGAGCACCTCAGCGGGTTCGGGCGTACAGTATACAGTGATGCGTCCGATTCCTTATGGTGCGTTCCTGTCGAGAATCATGCGCATTACCAGCATTCCCATTGCAGTGCTCCATAGTGCCATGGTTCAGTATTGTGCGAAGCACGGCGCAGTTGATCCAAAGTATATCAACGAAAACTCGGCAAGCGCCTTTTGCGCCGAATTCCAGAATTGGAAGGTTACACATCTGCAAGGACGATTCCGGTATGTCAAGAGTAGTACTCCATGCGGAGCTACAGCTCTGTCCTATGCAGACGGTACTCCGCGAGAGGAAATTGCGCAAGGCAGAATCGGAACGAAGATTGTCGAGGGAACTCCGAGTGCAAAATACCTGTACGACGCTTATGCTTACGACTCGCCGCTGGAGAAAGATAACATTACAGCGGATATTGAAGAAGTGATCGTTTACGGAAAAATACCGCGTAGCAGCATTGCCATTCCCACGATTACCGGAGGGATGTACAGCCCAGACTTTATGTATGTGGTCAGGAAGTCCACTGGTGAAAAAGCGCTCAATATCGTTGTCGAGACAAAAGATGTCATAGGCAAAGACGTCCTGCGCGGCAATGAAGCAGCAAAGATCGAATGCGCCAGAGTCTTCTTTGAGGTCCTTTCCCGGGATGGGTATGTTGTTCATTTCCGCGATCAGATCAACAATAAGCAGATGGCTCAGATTATCAACGAAGTGCTGAACGCATAACAAGAGAAAAGGTCTGATATGGCAAATAGCAAGCCAAAGGAGAAAAAGAAAGCCCTGAACGGGGCATCGTTCATACGAGAGTATAAATGGTGGATCATTATCCTTGTTGGCATTCTCGTCGTATTATCGATGTGCTTGAAACGGAATACGAAAGAACAGAATCGGGTATTCCAAAATGGCTCAATATCAATTACGATGATGTGGATAGGAACGATCTGTTCCAAACATATGAACTAAAAGACTTTGACGGAACGCTATACTATTCCCTTGAAGGCACTCACGAGGCATAAATAGAAAATACGGCTATACCGAGCGTAATGCTCGGTATAGCCGTATTTTCTTTGCCACCCCGCTTGAAGAATTCCCGTTAAGAATATGTTTTTTGCATATCCTTTTTCTTTCTTACATCGCGGGGAATTGCTCCTGCATGTAGCTGTTTCTGCGCAGCGCCAGCATCAGAACTGTAGAGAGCACGATACCGAACGCCGCCTGCACGAGGTTGGACGGAATACCGACCGCAGAGCCCACGAGCGCCGCGCCCAGACTGCCGCCCGCCGCCGTCGAAAGGATCGCATCAAAGAGCCAATAGCCCGTGACCATCACGGCCTCAGCCGCAACACCGCACACCAGAAGGGATGCCGTCTTCTTTCCCATCGCACGGTAGATCAAGCCTGCCACAAGACCCATGATTGCCTTGATGATCAGCGTCGCAGGCACGTACATCACATAGCCGCTGAACAGATCCGCGAGACACGAGCCGACACCGCCGGCCAGCGCGCCGTAAACGGGGCCGAGCAGATAGGCTGCCAGCAGCACCACTGTGTCACCCAGATTCATATAGCCGTTGGTCGGAGACGGCACCTGAATAAACATCGTCGCCACGCACGCCAGCGCCGCGAGCAGGCCCGTCATCACGAGCAGCTTTGTCCGGTCAGAACTTCTTGTCATAGCTTTCTCCTTGCCGCAGGCCCGTCAGTATGGAGCCCGCTCAAACTTGATGTTGCTATGATACGGCAGACATGATATGATTGAAATATCCACTTTTAATATTTTTTATAAGGTCAGATTGGAGATATCCCATGCTTACCTATTCACTCGACGAGCGCGGCGGAATGCCGCTGTACGAATATCTCTACCATTGCATCCGCGCTGACATCCTCTCCGGCGCGATCGCGGCGGGGGAACGTCTGCCCTCCAAACGGGCGCTTGCGGAGCATCTTGGCGTATCCGTCATCACCGTGGAGAGCGCTTACGCACAGCTGGAGGCCGAGGGCTATATTTACGCACTGGCCAAGCGTGGCTTTTTCGCCGCGCAGGTCGAACGCTCTCCCTGCGTCCCCGCCGCCGTTCCGCCGCAGGCAGAGGCTCCTTCCTCCCCCGACGTGCAGCTCGACCTGCGACGCGGACAGGTCGACGCTTCGCGCTTTCCGATCTCCGTCTGGGCCCGCCTGACGCGCCAGACCCTCTCCGATGGCGGAGCGGCTCTGCTCAACGCCGCCCCGCACAACGGCCTGCCCGCCCTGCGTCAGGCCATCGCTGACGATCTGCGCGAGCGCAAGGGCATGGCAGTCTCGCCCGAACAAATCGTGGTGGGCGCGGGCGCGGAATACCTTTATATTCTCCTCGCCCAGCTGCTCGGCGGCGATGCGCTCGGCGGCCGCACGCCGGTCCTCGCCGTAGAGGATCCCGGCTACCCAAAGATCCGTCTCGTCTATGAAAAATGCGGCGTCTGCTGCCGTCCGGTTCCGCTTGATGCGCAGGGTATTCGTCCGGACGCGCTGCGCGCGTCCGGTGCAAACGCCGTCCACCTCTCCCCCTCACACCACTACCCCACCGGCCTTGTCACGCCCATCGCACGCCGTCAGGCACTGCTGCGCTGGGCGGAGTCCTGCAGCGGCATCATCATTGAGGACGATTACGACAGCGAGTTCCGCTTCACCGGCCGTCCTCTGCCGACGCTTCAAAGCATCGACACCGGCGGGCGCGTCATCTACATGAACACCTTCTCCCAAACCATCGCCCCCTCCATGCGCGTCGGCTTCATGGTCCTGCCGCCGCGGCTGCTTGGGCACTACCGCCGCGAGCTGGATTTCTACGCCTGCGCCGTTCCGGCCCTTGACCAGCATGTTCTCGCCCGCTTCATCGCCGGCGGGTATTACGACCAGCACCTCTCCCGCATGCGCAAGGAGTACCGCGCGCGGCGCGCCAGTGTGCTTGAAGCCTTCCGCTCCAGTCCATTTGCGGACCGCATCACCATTTCCGAACAGGGCGCGGGGCTGCACTTTCTTCTGCATCTGGACACGGCGTACAGCGACGACGCGCTGCGCGCGCGGGCCGAGGCGCTCGGCGTCCGCCTCGGCTTCCTCTCCGAGTATGCCGCCGCCCTCTCGCCCGGCTATGCGCATACGTTGGTCGTCAACTACGCCGGTCTGGACGCCGCCCGCCTGCCCGCCGCCATGGCGCTGCTCGCGCAGGTGTTTGACGCGTAAGCGGCTCTTGCAATTCCGCCGGAAGTATGCTATCCTGTGCTAAATTGGTTCGCACTGTACATATTACAGTAAATCTCACCGGACCTGAAACAAATAGGAGGTTATCTCTTGGACTCTTCTGACCCGTTACTGCCCAAGCTTTTGGTACTGGTCATACTGATTCTCATCAATGCGTTCTTCGCCGCCGCCGAGATTGCCGTCATCTCTCTTTCGGAGACGAAGCTTCGCCGGCAGGCGGACGAGGGCGACCGGAAAGCGAAAAAGCTGCTGATACTCATGCAGTCGCCGGATCGCTTCCTTTCCGCCATTCAGATCGCCATCACACTCGCCGGCTTCCTGTCCTCGGCCTTCG
>JAXYYF010000171.1:0-4952 GCA_037419475.1 bacterium | reverse complement strand
GTTCAAAATCCCATCTTGCATTTTCCCCCGCCGTCCTGTATCATTTGCAAAAGAAAAACAAGCGGGAGGTACGGCGCCATGACGAAGTGTGTATGCAAAACAAAGCTTCGCCCGACTGGTGTTTTTATTCTTCTCAGCAGTGTTTTTTCCAATGATATTGTTTCTGTTTCCATTGACCGGTAAGTTTTTTACCGGTCTCTTTTTTTGCCCGCACGGGGCCTGAATCACGTTTATTCAATATAGAATAAAGAAAACAAACGAAAGAGGGAAATCACATGAAGAAAGAACTCGGACACGAAGCCATTTATGACGCCCGCCAGCTGGGCGTCCCCAGAATGCTGATCCTGGGCCTCCAGCACATGTTTGCCATGTTCGGCGCAACGGTGCTCGTCCCCATCCTCGTTCAGGGCTACGGCCTGCCGCTGTCCATCCAGACCACGCTGCTCTTCGCCGGCCTCGGCACGCTGCTCTTCCACGCCTGCACCAAGTTCAAGGTTCCCGCATTCCTCGGCTCCTCGTTCGCCTACCTCGGCGGCTTCTCCACGGTCGCAACCATGCCCTCCTATGAAGGTCTCGATCCTCAGGTCAAGCTGGCCTACGCGCTCGGCGGCATCGTGATCGCGGGTCTGCTCTACCTCGTGCTCGCGCTGCTGTTCAAGGTGCTCGGCGCCAAGACCGTCATGCGCTACTTCCCGCCCATCGTCACCGGCCCCATGATCATCATGATCGGCCTGAACCTTTCCGGCTCTGCAATCAGCAATGCCGCAAGCTGCTGGTGGCTCGCGCTCGTTGCTATGGCCATCATCATCGTCGCCAACATCTGGGGCAAGGGCATGATCAAAATCATCCCCATCCTCCTCGGCGTCGTCGGCAGCTACATCGTCGCCCTCGTCGCGGGCAAGGTCGACTTCACCAGCGTGAATGCGGCCGACCTTGTCGGTCTCCAGCAGTTCGTCATGGCCAAGTTTGACGTCTCCGCGATCCTCGTCATGGCGCCCATCGCCATCGCCGCCATGATGGAGCACATCGGCGATATCTCCGCCATCTCCTCCACCACCGGCAAGAACTTCATCGAAGACCCCGGCCTGCACCGCACGCTCGTCGGCGACGGACTCGCCACCGCGTTCGCCGGCATGTTCGGCGGCCCTGCCAACACCACCTACGGCGAGAACACCGGCGTGCTCGCCCTCTCCAAGGTCTATGATCCCCGCGTCGTGCGCCTCGCCGCCATCTACGCCATCATCCTGAGCTTCTCCCCCAAGTTCGACGCGCTTGTCAACTCCATCCCCACGGCCATCGTCGGCGGCGTGAGCTTCATCCTCTACGGTATGATCTCCGCGGTCGGTGTGCGCAACATCGTTGAGAATCAGGTCGACCTCACCAAGTCCCGCAACCTTATCATCGCGGCAGTCATGTTCGTCAGCGGTCTGGGCTTCAGTTCGGTCGGCGGCGTAACCTTCACCGTCGGCGGTGCGGTCGTCACCCTCTCCGGTCTCGCCATCGCGGCCCTGTGCGGTGTCATCCTCAACGCGATCCTGCCCGGCAACGACTACGTGTTCGGCGTCAGCGTCGAAGGCGACAAGTCCGCCGACCTCGGCAGCTACTAAGAAAATACACACTCCTCCCCAAAGAGGGAAGCGGCCAAAAGGCCGCTTCCCTCTTTTTATGCATCCTGCGGCGCAAACGGTCCCTCTTCCTCCCGGTAGGAAAGCACAAAATCAGGAATGCCCTCCGCCGCCGGCGCGACGGTGTACATCGGGTAGAACCAGTGCAGTCCGTCGGACGCAAGGTAAAAATTGCGGGAGGAAAACGCGCGGCGCAGCATGCTCCGGTAGTCCGGGTAATAAACCGCCGTGCCCGCGTCAAGCTGCTCCGCCGCCATTGACCGCGCACAGCGGATCAACCGTCCCTTCACCGCCGTTCTTGCCGGAAAGAAGTCCGACGGCGCAAGAAGCAGTCCCCTCCTCCGGTCCCATACCTCCGCACGGCGCAGGATCAGGCGCGGCGCAAACCCCTCCTCCGCGCTCTGTGTATACAGGCTCAAGATCTCGCCGCGCACAAGCGTCACCGAAAAGTCCAGTGCCGCATGCGCACATTTCCACGGCGCGCTGCGCTCAATTGCCGCGCGCATGGTCTCCGCCGCGCGGGGCAGAAGCTCTGTCTCGCAGTATTTCAGGTACGCGCGGGCATACTGCCGGTAATACCGGTCAAAGCGCCGCGCCCGACGGTCTCTTTCCCCGCAGCGCGGCAGCGTCACCTCCGCCGTCAGCACCGTGACGCCGCCGCTCTCCCACGCCCTCTGCTCGTGCAGCGGCGTCTCCGACAGCCGCAGAAGCTCTCCTGTCATATCGCCCCTCCCCATCCGTCTTTTTCCTGCCCCAGTGTATGAGCCGCCGCAGAGCACGGTTCCTTTCCCCCTAAAAAAGAAAAAATCACACGCCGCCTCTTTACTTTCACGGTTCGCGCTGTTAAACTATAAAGCAAACGTACAAGGTACGTCACTGAACTATTCGGAGGTGTCTTTCTATGGCCGCACCCGGCAACCGCATCGGGAAAAAGGAAAAGAATGAGGATTTTTATAAGGCCATTCTGCTGATAAAGGACGAGGAGGAGTGCTACAGCTTCTTCCGCGACGTCTGCACCATCGCCGAGCTGCGCGCGATGGAGCAGCGCTTTGAGGTCGCGCGCATGCTCACCGAGGGCATGGTCTACAGCGAGATCCTTGAGCGCACCGGCGCGTCCAGCGCGACGATCTCCCGCGTGGCCCGCTCGCTCAACGACTCCGACGGCGGATACGAGCGCATCTTTGCACGCATGAAGAAGGACGGCGAATGATGGAAAGCTATTCCACCCTTGCCGCGTCCTATGATGAGCTGACGCAGGACGTCGGCTATGAAAAGCGCGCGGATTTCGTCGAACGGCTCTTCTCCCACAGCCGCATCCCCGTCCACACCGTACTCGACCTCGCCTGCGGCACCGGAACGATGACCGCCATCTTCACCGGGCGCGGCTACGAACTCATCGGCGTGGATGGCTCGGAGGACATGCTGCTCAAGGCGCAGGAAAAGGCGCAGATGCTCAGCGGCGTCCCTCCGCTGTTTCTCCACCAGTCCATGCCGGAGCTGGATCTTTACGGCACAGTGGACGCGGCCTTCTGCTGTCTTGATAGTCTCAACTACCTCACCGATCCGCACGACGTGCGCAAGACCTTCCGCCGCCTGCACCTGTTCATTGCCCCCGGCGGCGCGCTCGTCTTTGATGTGCATGCGCTCGCCAAGCTCGAAGCGATGGACGCTCAGGTCTGGCTCGACGAGCGGGAGGATGTATATTGCGTCTGGCGCACGGAGTATTCCCGCCGCTCGCGTTTGCTTGATTACTATGTCGACATCTTCTCCGCTCGCGCCGACGGCGCGTGGACGCGCAGCTTTGAAGCGCACCGCCAGCGCTATTACAGCGTCGAGGAGCTGACCGAATGGCTGACCGCCGCCGGCTTTGGCCGCATCCATGTCTACGGCGACTGCCTTCTCCGTCCGCCAAAGGAATCGGATGGACGCATCTATATTTCCTGCATCAGAAAAGAGTGATATTGAAATGAATGATATTTTGGTAAGAGCAATGTCCAAGGACGGCATGGTCAAGGCCACCGCCGTCTATACCCGCGCTCTCACGGAGCGCGCCCGCCAGATCCATCATACAACGCCTGTCGCCACCGCCGCACTCGGCCGCGCGCTCGCGGGCGTCTCCATGATGGGCAACGCCCTCAAAGGAAACGGCGAGAGCGTCACGCTTCAGATCAAGGGCGACGGCCCGCTCGGCACCATTCTCGCCGTCTCGGACGCTGAGGGCAATGTGCGCGGCTACGTACAGGATGCGTCCGCGGAGCTTCCTCTCCGCAAGGACGGCAAGCTGGATGTCGGCGGCGCGGTCGGCCACGCCGGCACGCTGACCGTCATCAAGGATCTGGGGCTCAAGGAACCGTATGTCGGCACGGTCGACCTTCTCGGCGGCGAGATCGCCGAGGACTTGGCCGCCTATTTCGTTGAATCCGAGCAGATCCCCTCGGCCTGCGGCCTCGGCGTTCTTGTCGACCGTGACCGCAGCGTGCTTGCCGCCGGCGGCTATCTGATCCAGTTGCTGCCCGGCGCGGGCGAGGATGTGATCTCCAAAGTCGAGGGCAGCATTTATGCCGCGCCCAGCGTGACGGCCCAGCTGCACGACGATCCGGATCCGGCAAATCTTCTGCGCACCGTGCTCTCTGACTTCGATCTGGAAATTCTGGAAACAAGCCCCATCGAGTACCGCTGCTACTGCTCGCGCGAACGCACGGAGCGCGCGCTGTTCTCGCTCGGCTCGAAGGAGCTGGAGGACATTCTGCACGAGCAGGGCCGGGCGGAGCTCACCTGCCAGTTCTGCGACCGCATCCACAGCTTTTCCGGCGAGGAGCTTTCAGAAATGATCGAGGAGCTGAAAAAAGTCGGCAAATAAGGGCGCTTTCCGCGCCCTTTTCCCTTTCCCCAAAAAAAGTTTTGAAAAGTCCAAAAAAGATGTTGACACAATGTGAGGGATTTAGTATAATAACCCTTGCCGTTCGTAAGACGGCTTTACGTGGGGGAGCATAGCTCAGCTGGGAGAGCACCTGCCTTACAAGCAGGGGGTCACAGGTTCGAGCCCTGTTGTTCCCACCAAAATGTGGCCATGTAGTTCAGTTGGTTAGAACGCCGGCCTGTCACGCCGGAGGTCGAGGGTTCGAGTCCCTTCGTGGTCGCCATTATCAGGCTGCAATCGCGGCTTGATACGCCTCTGTAGCTCAGTTGGTAGAGCAGAGGACTGAAAATCCTCGTGTCGTTGGTTCGATTCCGACCGGAGGCACCACCGCGCAGCGGATGCTGCGCGTATTCGCGGGCGTAGCTCATCTGGTAGAGCGCCACCTTGCCAAGGTGGAGGTAGCGAGT
>JAXYYF010000170.1:0-5920 GCA_037419475.1 bacterium | reverse complement strand
GCAATCCGACCGAGGACTGTATCGCGCCGAAGGTGCAGAAAATCGAAATGCAGATCCTCCAGCCGGAACATATCAAAGACTATCTGGATGCCGCTGACAGGAGAGGACTCCTCCCCATGCTCTATCTGGAGCTGGTCAGCGGACTGCGCAAAGGTGAGTTAACCGCCCTCCTCTGGTCCGACCTCGACATCCAGAACCGCACCATATCTGTCAGCAAACAGTATGTGAAAAATCCAAACGGCGAACTGACCTTGTCCCGTCCTAAGACGGAAACATCAGTCAGAAAAGTATCTATTCCGCAGGAGGCCATCGACCTACTAATAGCTGAGCACGATAAGCATCCCGACAATCCGTATATGTTCCCCTCACCGATCACGGGCGAGATGTACTATCCCGATTCCATCGTAAACCTGCATAAGAAGATACTAAAAGATGCGGGACTGCCACACATTCGCTTCCATGATCTCAGACACACCTTCGCAACGATGGCACTACAGAATGGCGTGGATGTAAAAACAGTGTCTTCAATGCTCGGTCACTACGACGCAGGATTCACCCTGCGAACCTACACCCACGCCACAAGGCAGAAGCAGGACGAGGCAGCACAAACGATGGGAAATTTCATGGCACAAGTGATGTGAGCAGAAAAAGAACTCAAAAGTACCGGAGAGGGGGCAAAACCTTCTCTCCGGTACTCTTTAAACCTATCCGCGCATTTCCGCGTGTGGGTCACGGTGTGGGTCAAGCAGACACCTCTGCGTCAAAGAAGCCGCGGACAGGCTTCGCCGTCATATTCCGTTTTGCCGTTTCTCTCTCATAATTGATTCGGGTGATTCCTCAATGAAAGCTTTCTGCTCTTCGCTGGCTTTCGACCATGACACGCCGAATTTCCGGCACATCGCAAAAAAGATACGATACCACAATCTGTCTTCTTCCGTTTCGTGCGTGAAGTACCACTTCGCGTCTTCCATTGTCAGCCCTCCTCCAAATATGATACAAAAATGTCTCTGGCAGCCTCATCACAAATCAAATATCGCGGAGCCGCGCCTCTTTCGCGTCCGGGGATCAGCAATGCCCCGAAATCCCGTTCATAATGTCTTGCCAGCTCTGGTGTCTTTGCGTCCAAGGTCACATCGCCATTGAATCCGGCATCCACAGACAGCTTGATGCCATAGGCGATCAAAGCCCGCCCAATGCCGTGGTATTTCGGACGTTTGCAAAGCGTCGGATTGCTTTGTGCCTGACTCTCCATATAGACAATATGGACGGTAACTACATCTTCGTTGATCTCATAAGCTCCTAAAGCCACCAATTCGCCAATCTGCGTTTTTAGTCCATAGATATCAAATTTGCCTTTTGAGATATACTCGCTGGTCCAATCCGTCTGCCACCGCGCTTCCTTTGTTGTTGTCGCGGCATCCTGCGGTGTCATCGGCTCAATAGCTACTGACACCTGCTGATTCATTGCATCATAAACAAACGGTCGAAACTGCACAGCTCTCAGTTGAGTAGACAGTCTCGACACTCCCTTCACAATATTCCTGCTGTGAAGGGATTTGTGCGCTCGCCACGCTCTATTGACCCCGACGGAATCTCCCCAACCTCGCGTTTGCGGTTGGTTCTTGCTGCCTGCGACCTCGAGGGCGGTATCGGCTTCCGCTCTATCTTTCTTACGGGGCTGCATCGCTTCACGGTTTCCCATTGCGGCTCTCGCGCTCCTCTGCCTACGCTTAAACCTCACCTCACGGCTTCGGCTCCAAGGCTGAGTACCGGCTGCTCGCTGCGCTTTACCGGGTCTGGCCTCTCACCAGACTATATTACCTGCGCCGAACTGGCGCACCCTTTTAAACAGTATACCACGGTTTTTGTGAAAAATGAAGTAGCAAATTGATGGCATCACCGACATGTTTCTGATTCCAAAAACGCACCGCTGTAATCAAAGAATACGCCCTCGCATTTGTTCGCTCTTTTTATAGCAAAAGATGCCGCAAATCAGTAGGATGCAAACGCTGTTTTTCACGCATTCACATTGTCATATTTTCCACTGCGTTATTCAATAAAACCATTCAGCGGCAGACATAGCATCACTTTCTCAGTTCTAGCAGCATCGTGACGTGGCGATATAGGCTTCTCTTGATGGCAGGCGTCATGCAGGCTTCCTTGATGGGCATGGCGAGCTTTCTGAGCTCGTCCTCGGCCTGCGCGATGACCTCGTCATCGGTGGCGCTGGAGTCGATCTTCGCCGCCGTCTCGGCCATCACGACCGGATGGGGCGCGACCGCGCCCGCGGCCAGACGCGCGGGGCGCTTGCCGCCGCAGCGGAGCGCGAAGTTGATGATTGGGAAGTCGATCGTCGTGCGCATGGCGTACTTATAAAAGCCGCTGCGCTCGCCCTCTTCCGCCGCGGGGACGAAAAAGCGCGTGACGAGGATAGGCAGGTGCTCGTGGCAGGCAAGGCCGTTGGCCACGCTGTGGCGCTCGATGAGGGACTTTAGGTCCGTGCGGTGCGTCTCGCCGTTTTCGATGTACTCAACCTCCGCATCGCAGGCAATCAGCGCCGTAGCAACATCGGAATAATAAATTGCGCGGCACACCGGCGAGTTGGAAATCTGGTGGCAGACGCTGCCGCCGGTTTTAAAGCAGTAGGCAAGGCCGCTGCGCCACAGCGGCGGCTGGTTGAAATAGATGCAGCGGCGGTCCTGCATGATGTTGCCGCCGACGGTGGCGATGTTTCTGATCTGCGGGGACGCCGTCAGCGACGCCGCCTGCGCGATGGCCGCGTAGCGGCTGTTCAGAAACGCGCTCTCAGCGAGCTCGGTGAGCGTCATCGTCGCACCGATGATGAGCTCGCCGTCCTTTTCCTCCAGGACGTGCAGCTCCGGAATTTTCTTCAGGAAGACGAAGTCCTTGTCGTCGCGCACCTCGTTCTTCAGCAGCGGCATGATGTCCGTGCCGCCGCCGATATACGTCGGATGCTCCGACTTGACCGTCTCGTTAAGGCTTGTAAGGATCTGTCCGCTCATTTCACGCTCCCCCTCTCAGTCGGCAGAATGACAAACTTATCGCACAGCGGCAGGCTGTTGATCTCCACGCCGCTCGCGTGGCGCACCGCGTTGACAATCGCCGGTGCGATCGGCACCGTCGCCAGCTCGCCCACGCTCTTCGCGCCCTGCGGACCGTAGGGATCGTAGCTCGATACCATGTCCACATGCGTGCGCGGCATATCGCCCATCTGCGGGATGCGGTAATGCAGGAAGTCGGTGGAAAGCGTCCTGCGGGAGCGCGGGTTGATCTCCATGCGCTCGTACAGCGCGTAGCCGACGCCCTGGGCGATGCCGCCCTCGAGTTGGCCGGAAACGGTCATGCGGTTGATCGGCGTACCGACGTCCACGACCTCGATGATGTCCATAAGACGGATGGCATTGAGCTTCTTGTGGCACTCCGCCTTGACAAAGCAGACCGAGAACGGGTTCGGGCAGGCCGCAGCCTTGTAGGTGCCCGCACCGATGGGCACGCAGCCCTTGGGATCAAACAGCAGCTTGCGTGCAGCCTCCTTGAAGCTCATCGTCAGGTTCTCGCTGCCGCTGATGTGGTAGCAGTGATCCTTTTCCTCGACCTCGCAGTCGGGATAGATCACCTTGAGCTGATCGAGCATCTTTTTCTTCAGATCGTCGCAGGCCATCTCCACTGCGTTGCCGCAGATGAACGTCTGGCTCGAGCCGAACGTTCCCGTGTTATACGGCGTCAGGTTCGTATCCGCTGCCGTGATGTGCACATCCTCCAGCGGGATGCCGAGGCACTCTGCCGCGATCTGGCACTCCATCGTCTCGCTGCCCTGTCCGATATCGGCAGAGCCGACGAGCAGATGCACCGTTGCGTCGGCGTTGAGCATCAGGATCGCGCCGCTCAGGCCCTCTTTCGAGGACGGGCCGGAGCCGTGACAGCTGAAGGCAATGCCCCAGGCCTGGCGGATATCGTCGTTGTCCACCAGCGGTTCCTTTTCGTCGATCTCCTTCTGGATCTCCTGGCAGCGGCGCGCGCACTCTTCAATGCCGTTGCTGCTGACGGGGATGCTCGCGCAGGGGAAGCACTCGCCCACCTGCACGTGGTTCATCAGGCGGAACTCGACGGGGTCGAGATCCAGCTGCTGGGCAAGGCGGTCCATCAGGATCTCGCGGCCGAACGTCAGCTGCGTGTTGCCGTAGCCGCGGAAAGCGCCGCCAGTGATATGGTTGGTGAAAACGCTCAAGCCGACGAATGAATAGTTGGGCACATTGTACTGCAGCTTACGTGCAGCTGCCGCAACAACCGTCGGCGTATGCGTGGTGTAGGGACCGGCATTGAGGCGGAACGTCGTATCGAACAGCTGCAGCTTGCCGTTCTTGTCCGCGCCGATGCGAAGGTCCACGTCGGAGGCGTGGCGCATGACGGAGTAGAACTCCTCCTCGCGCGTGTAGATCAGCTTGACCGGGCGGCCGACCTTGCGCGAGATGAGCGCTGCGGCATGCTGCGCATGCAGCTGCTGGCGCGCGCCGAAGCCTGCGCCGACGAGCGGCTTGACGATGTGCACGTCAGCCTCCTTCAGCCCGAAGATCTCCGCGAGGATGCGGCGCTCCTGGAACACCGTCTGCGAGCAGCTGTAGATCGTGATGTGCTCGCCATCGCTGAAGTCGCAAATGCAGGAGGTCAGTTCGATGGTTGTGTGCTGCATAGCGGGCGTGACAAAGTGATCCTCCACGATGATGTCGGACGCTGCTTCGCCCGCGGCGATGTCGCCCTGCGCCACGTCGCGGCGCTGAACGATGTTATCCGGCGCGATGTGCGGCTGGAGAGCGGGCGCGTTCGGCGCGAGCGCCGCTTTCACATCCAGCATCGGCTGGATCACTTCATACTCTACCTTGACTGCCTCTGCAGCGGCATGCGCCGCTTCTTCCGTTTCAGCGGCAACGACCGCAACACGGTCGCCCAGCACCAGCGGCTCGTCCGTCAGAACCTTTTCGTCTGCCATCAGCAGCGGAGAGGGCGGGTTGCCCGAGCAGTTGAAATACATCTGCGGCGAATCCTCCGGCAGCGCGCAGCCGAGATAGCCCGGCACCTTTTCCGCCTCGGACGTGTCGATGCTCAAAACCTTTGCATGCGAATACGGGCTGCGCACCAGCTCTGCATACACCATGCCCGGCACGCTCAGATCGTCCGTATATTTGCCCGAGCCAAGCGCCTTTTCATACGACTCAAGGCGCGGCGTTTCGTGGTTTACCACATCAAATCTGCGCTCTTCCATCACTGCTGCGCCTCCTTCCCGTTTGCATACTTGTCAATGACCCTGGACGCCGCCACGATGGCCTCCTCGATCTTCGTATAGCCCGTGCAGCGGCACAGGTTGCCCGACATCGCCGCGTGGATCTCCTCGCGCGTGGGATGCGGTGTTCTGTCCAGCAGCGCCTTGGCCGTCATGATCATGCCCGGCGTGCAGTAGCCGCACTGGATGGCGCCCGCCTCCACAAATGCCTGCTGGAGCGGGTGCGGATGCTCCGGCGTCCCGATCCCCTCGATCGTCTCCACCGTGCTCCCGTCTGCCGACAGTGCAAACACACAGCACGAGTTCACCGCATGCCCGTCCATGATGACCGTGCACGCGCCGCACTCGCCCAGATCGCAGCCTTTCTTTGCCCCCGTCAGGTGCGCTTTCTCGCGCAGCACGTGCAGCAGAGTCTCCCCCGCCTCCACGCTGAACTCCCGCTGCTGTCCGTTCAGCAGGAGGTGAATCTTATTTTCTGACATAGTTGTCTCCCTGTTTTCGTTATTCTTTACAAAGGAAAGCGGAGCATCCGAATCATCAAATGCTCCGCCTTTCCTGCGTGTCAGATTAAATTACAGCTCGCCGACGGCGGCCTCGACGGCGTTGAGCAGCTCGTCGGAC
>JAXYYF010000169.1:0-48272 GCA_037419475.1 bacterium | reverse complement strand
TCCGCCTGAGCAAGGAGCTTGCCGCGCAGCAGGGCAATACGAAAGTGACTTATGGCGGCTATATCTGGCCTGTGACGACCAGCAAGCGTATCACCTCTCCCTTCGGGCGGCGCAATACCGGCATCAACGGCGCGTCCACCAATCACCGTGGCATCGACATCGGCGGCGTGTACTACAGCTCGACGGTCTACGCGGCCAAGGCAGGTACAGTTATTATCTCCACGCGCAACAGCGTGCGCGGCGAGTACATCGTCATCAGCCACGGCAGCGGCAATACGACGACCTATCAGCACCTGTCCAAGCGCTCGGTGAGCGTGGGAACGGTGGTCAAGCAGGGGCAGGCCATCGGCGTGACGGGATCGAGCGGTGTGGGCAGCGGCCCACATCTGCACTTTGAGATCACGGAGAATGGTCAGCTGATCAATCCGCTGAAGTACCTGACGGATTACGTCAAGGCATGGAAATAAAATGTATTGGACTGGCAGCCTTCCCATACAAATGGGAAGGTTGCTTTTTTCAGAAAGGGGAGTGGGCGGGATCTTCGGACTGGTGGAATGGCGGGAGAGGGGAAGCGGGGCGGCGCGGCAGGAGTGGCGCGGCGGTGTTCACTTTCTCATCGTGGGGATTACGTGCGGTGGGCTGCGCGAGACATTCAGTGTGCGCCGCGCAGTGCGGACGCTGCAAAAAAACGGCGTAAGACAGGCGGTGTTTCCGGAAGGTTTTTTATACGCGGAGCATTTTGCACGGCGCGGCGTGCAGGCCGTCGATGTGAACACACTTCGTGAGACGGCAGCTGCTGCCATTGCCCTTTGCGCGATGGCGCAGCGAGGAATCGCGCCGGAGAGCGCGTCTTTGGTGCTCTGTGCGCCGCATGTGACGCGCGCATACGCAAAGGCGGCATGGACACTGGCGCGCACTGTCCGGTACATCAGGCTGTGCACGGGCAGCGGTGGGCGCGAACTGGCCGATGAGCTGCGGTGCGTGCTTGGTACGGCCGTTACGCTGACAGAGTGGCCGCCGGTGAGCGGGAGCGATATGCTGCTCTGCTTTGACGGAGCGGAAGTCTCCGGTACGCAGGGCGTGGTTCTGCCGCTGTGCGGCGGAGCCCTGCGGGTCGAATACGAGACAGACGGGGATGTCGGCGGATGCGATCCAGAGCAGATGCTTGCCGCACGTCTTGCTGCGGGAGCGATCCGCGCCGACGCAATCAGAGTGCGGAATGTGGTGTGGGAGTAGGTTGTAGAACCTTCTGCATTTGACCGAATTGCCAAAAAGATGACTGCCTTTTGTTTATTTTGTCAAAAATGACGGTCTGCATCTTTATTCATAGCGGGAACTTTATGAAACTTGCCGTATTGACGAATCGACCTTCAAGCGCTACAATAACACCATCAAATATGACAGATACATGAGAGGTTCTAATACTATGTTCCGTTTTGCTTATGCAAAAATGAATAACGGTATGTACGCCGCTGCCGCCTGCGCAGAGGCCGCTTCCTCCTGCTCTGCCGACACTATGGATAAGGCTACTGTGATGGACGCTGCTCTTGCAGCGTCCATTCTTATTTGCGTATCCATTCTGCGCCTGCGCGTATTGGCGCTGGTACTGCTGGGCATTATTCTGATTTCCCATTTCGTGCTTGGTCGAAAATCGTAATGCGTATTGAATGAGTTCGATACAGCGAAGCGGTTCCGCCAAGCCGGCGAGCCGCTTTTTTGTATAAATAACAGTCAATTATTTTTATTGAAAAAAGGAGAAAACAAGATGAAAAAGAAGTTTGCCGCCATGTTTATGGCAGCCGCAATGGTCTTTACCATGGCGGCCTGCGGCCAGAAGGCCGACACCCCCAGCACTCCCGATGCTGACGCTTCCGGCGATCAGTCCACGGCTGATGTTCAGACCTTTAAGATCGGTTCCTGCGGTCCTCTGACCGGCGACGCCGCGATCTACGGTCAGGCTGTCGTCAACGGCGCCGAGCTCGCCGTCAACGAGATCAACGCCAGCGACTCCAAGGTCAAGTTTGAGTTCCAGAAGCAGGACGATGAGGCCGATGGTGAGAAGGCCGCCAACGCTTACAACACCATGATGGACTGGGGCATGCAGGTTCTCGTCGGCCCCACCACCACCGGTGCATCCCTTTCCGTTTCCGAGCTCTGCTACAATGACCGCACCTTCATGCTGACTCCGTCCGCCTCCTCCACCGACGTGACGAGCGGCAAGGACAATGTCTTCCAGGTCTGCTTCACCGACCCTAACCAGGGCGTTTCCGCAGCTGACTACATGTCCGATAACTACGCTGATGCGAAGATCGCTATCATCTATCGTAACGACGATGCATATTCTCAGGGCATTCGTGACGCGTTCAAGGCTGAGGCAGCCGACAAGGGCCTGAGCGTTATCTATGAGGGCACCTTCACCAATGATACCGCTTCCGACTTCTCTGTCCAGCTCACCGCGGCGCAGACCGCCGGCGCTGACGTCGTGTTCCTTCCCATCTACTATCAGCCCGCTTCCGTGATCTTCAGTCAGGCCAACGCTATGGGCTATGCTCCCACCTTCTTCGGTGTGGACGGTATGGACGGCATCCTCTCCATGCCCGGCTTCGATACTGCACTTGCCGAGGGCCTCATGCTCATGACCCCGTTCTCCGCTACCGTTGAGTCCAATCAGGCTTTCGTTGATGCTTACACGGCCGCTTACGGCGGCGAGCCCAACCAGTTCGCGGCTGACGCCTATGACGGCGTGTACATCATCAAGCAGGCTCTCGAGGCTGCCGGCTGCACCGGTGACATGAGCAGCGAAGAGATCTGCGAGAAGCTCGTCGAGGTCATGCCCACCATCACCTTCACCGGTCTCACCGGTAAGGATATGACTTGGAACGCCGAGGGTCAGGTCTCCAAGGCTCCTACCGCTTATGTCATCAAGGACGGCGTGTACGCTGAGACCAACTAAGCTCCCAATCCGCTATTTACTTCTCTCTCTACAAATAGGCCCGGCTGCCGGGAGCACGAGCTCCCGGCAGCCATGGCCGGTTCTATGGCGGAAACGAAGGCAGGGGAGAGGACAGCATCTGCCCTTGTTTCTGCCACAGAAAAACGAAAGACTGGAAAAAGAGGTGCTCTTACATGGAATTTTTATCCTACCTCATCAGCGGCATCAGCCTCGGCAGCGTGTATGCCATTATTGCGCTTGGCTATACGATGGTCTACGGCATTGCCAAAATGCTGAACTTCGCCCACGGTGACATCATCATGGTCGGCGGCTACATTTCCTTCTGTGCCATGTTTTATCTGGGCCTGCCGAATATTGTGGCCGTCATTCTGGCGGTCATTGTATGCACGGTGCTCGGCGTTATCATCGAGCGACTGGCCTATAAGCCGCTGCGCTCCGCTCCCAGCCTTGCAGTGCTTATCACCGCCATCGGTGTGAGTTATTTCCTGCAGAACTCCGCGCTGCTCATCTGGAAAGCGGCCGCGCGCGTGTATCCCCCCGTGGTCGAGGGTTCGGCCAAGCTCTTTGGCGGAAAGCTGACCATTTCCTATGTTTCGCTTCTGACCATCGCGGCCTGCATCGTCATCATGATCGTGCTGACGCTGTTCGTCAACAAGAGCAAGATGGGCAAGGCCATGCGTGCCTGCTCGGAGGATAAGGCGGCGGCGCAGCTCATGGGCATCAACGTCAACGCGACCATCTCCGCGACCTTCGCCATCGGCTCCGCACTCGCGGCCATCGCCGGCGTGCTGCTTTGTTCGTTCAATACCTCGCTGATGCCGACAACCGGCTCCATGCCCGGCATCAAGGCGTTCACCGCTGCCGTGTTCGGCGGCATCGGCTCCATTCCCGGCGCGTTCCTCGGCGGACTGCTCCTCGGCGTGATCGAGGCCATGGCCAAGGCGTACATCTCCACGAACCTCGCCAACGCCATCGTGTTCGCGGTACTGATCGTGGTGCTGCTCGTCAAGCCCGCGGGTCTGCTCGGCAAGTACGTGCCGGAGAAAGTGTGAGGTGAGAGACGTGTCGAAAGAAATGAAGAAATTCTCTTCGCTCAAGAAGACCACCAAGATCGATTTTGCGACTTACTTCGGCGTGATCATAGTTTTTGTGGTGACTCTGCTGCTCCAGAACAGCGGCATGCTCAACCGCAAGGCGATGGGTCTGCTCGTGCCGATCTGCTGTTATATGTCCATGGCCGTTTCGCTGAACCTGACCGTCGGCATCCTCGGTGAGCTGAGTCTCGGCCACGCGGGCTTTATGAGCGTCGGAGCCTTCTCCGGCATCATCGCGGCGCAGAGCTTGATGGACGCCATCCCCAGTGCGGCGGTGCGCCTTGCCGTCGCCATGATCGTGGGCGCGGTCTTTGCTGCGATCACGGGCCTGATCGTCGGTACGCCGGTTCTGCGCTTACAGGGCGACTATCTTGCGATCGTGACGCTGGCCTTCGGCGAGATCATCAAGGATCTGATCAACTGCCTGATCGTGGGCTATGACTCCAACGGTCTGCATTTCATCTTCAATCCTACCGGCGACAAGACGATCGACGACCTCGGCCTCGATTCTGCTGGCTATGCCATCATCAAGGGCGCACAGGGTGCGACCGGCACCAAGACCATTGCGACCTTTACGGCAGGCTTCGTGCTGGTGATGGTGACGCTCATCATCGTGCTCAACCTCACGCGCTCCCGCGCGGGCCGCGCCATCATGGCCATCCGTGATAACCCCATCGCTGCGCAGTCCGTCGGATTGAACCTGACGAAGTACAAGCTTATGGCCTTCGTCACCTCCGCGGCGCTCGCCGGTGCGTCCGGTGCGCTCTACGGCCTGAACTATTCCTCTCTTCAGGCGGTTAAGTTCAACTTCAATACCTCCATCCTCGTGCTGGTGTTTGTGGTGCTCGGCGGCCTCGGCAACATCTGGGGCTCTCTTATCGCCGCCGCTGCGCTGACCATCCTGCCTGAGGCGCTGCGTCAGTTTGCGGATTACCGCATGCTGGTCTACGCCATCGTACTCATCCTTGTGATGCTGGCGACCAACAGCCCGCAGGGTAAAGCGTTTCTGGCAAAGCTGCTCCCGCGCCGCGATCAGAGCGCAGAAAAGGAGGATTGACCATGACACAGAAAACGAAACTCATTCCCGTCCAGCGTGAGCCGGCGCTGCTGCCGGAGCGCGACGCGGATAAATCTCCCGTTCTCGAGTGCATCGACCTCGGCATCACCTTTGGCGGCCTCAAGGCGGTCGACAGCTTCAACATTACCATCGGCCGCACGGAGATCGCGGGACTGATCGGACCGAATGGCGCGGGAAAAACGACCATTTTCAATCTGCTCACCAAGGTCTATCAGCCCACGCACGGCACCATCCTCATCAACGGCAAGGACATTCACGGCCTCAACACCGCACAGATCAACCGCGCGGGCATCGCACGTACCTTTCAGAATATCCGCCTGTTCCAGAACCTTTCGGTGGAGGAGAATATCACCACCGCGATGGACGCACAGATGCACTACAATATGGTCGAGGGTATTCTGCGTCTGCCGGGCTTCTGGCGCGAGGAGAAGGTCGTGCATGAGCGCGCGATGGAGCTGTTGTCCATCTTCCACATGGAAAAGTTTGCTGATGCCAAGGCCGGTTCTCTGCCCTATGGTGCACAGCGCCGTCTGGAGATCCTGCGCGCGCTGGCGACAAATCCCTGCCTGCTGCTGCTCGATGAGCCGGCGGCCGGCATGAACCCCAACGAGACAGCGGAGCTGATGGAGAATATCCGCTCCATCCGCGATACCTTTAAGATCGCAGTGCTGCTGATCGAGCATGATATGAACCTCGTTATGAATATCTGCGAGGGCATCGCCGTGCTCAACTTCGGCCGCATCATTGCCAAGGGAACGCCCGACGATATCCAGAAAAATCCCGAGGTCATTGAAGCCTACCTCGGCAAGAAGAAGGAGGCGTAAACGATGGGACAGATCCTACAGGTCAACGACATTCACGTTTACTACGGCAGCATTCACGCTGTCAAGGGTGTTTCCTTTGAGGTCAACGAGGGCGAGGTCGTCACGCTCATCGGTGCGAATGGCGCGGGCAAATCGACGATTTTGAACACGATCTCCGGCCTGCTGCACCCCAGAACGGGCAGCGTCATCTTTGAGGGCAAGGACCTCAAGGGCGTGGCGCCGCATAAGATCGTCGAGCACGGTCTGGCGCAGGTTCCCGAGGGCCGTCATGTCTTTTTGCAAATGACGGTCGAGGAGAATCTGGAGATGGGCGCATACACCAAGCCCAATTCCACCGTCGCCCCCGGCATTGCGGACGTGTATGAGCGCTTCCCGCGCCTGAAGGAGCGCCGCCGCCAGATCGCCGGTACGCTCTCCGGCGGCGAGCAGCAGATGCTCGTTATGGGCCGTGCGCTGATGTCGAAGCCGAAGCTGCTGATGCTCGATGAGCCCTCCATGGGTCTTGCGCCCATTCTGGTCGAGCAGATTTTCGACATCATCCGTGAGCTGCATGCCGCGGGCACGACCATTCTGCTCGTCGAGCAGAACGCGCAGGCGGCGCTTTCCGTCGCTGACCGCGCCTACGTGCTCGAGACCGGCAGAGTTACGCTCTCTGGCACGGGTGCGGAGCTGATGGCCAGCGACGAGGTGCGCAAGGCGTATCTCGGCGGCTGAAAAACAGGATACCGGGGCTGTGCGGAGCCTTCCTTACCGCACGGCAGAGGAGAGACGGCGCCCATTTTGGCGCCGCCTTTTTTTGCCCTTGCAGCCCCTGCTGAAAACTGTGGACGGCGGTTCTCCGTTTGGAGAACCGCCGCCTTTTGCGCAAGGGGACAAGCGCGTATCGCCGTGTGGAGGCATACACTGAAACGCAGGCGTATGCCTGTGTCTCGGCGGCGTACCGCCGAACGATCAAGGAGGGTGATCGCTATGAACCGTTATCAGGGTAATTGCAGCGCCGGCAGCTGCGGCTGTGCCGATTCGTGCTGTCCGCGTCCGTTCCCGCCCCCGCCGCCTCCGTATCCGCCTTACGGTGTGATCGGGCCGACCGGTCCGCAGGGTGTGCAGGGGATCCAGGGTGTTCCCGGCCCCATCGGGCCCACCGGTCCGCAGGGTGTGCAGGGACTTCAGGGGCCCGCCGGTGCGGCGGGAGCGCAGGGGGCGCAAGGCCCCGCCGGCCCTGTCGGCGCACAAGGACCGCAGGGAATTGCGGGAGCCACCGGCCCCACCGGCCCCGCCGGTGCAGCGGGAGCCACCGGCCCGACCGGCCCCGCCGGTGCAGCGGGAGCTGCCGGCCCCGCCGGCCCCGCCGGCCCCACCGGCCCCACCGGCCCCACCGGCCCGACCGGTCCCACCGGCCCGACCGGTCCCACCGGCCCGACTGGCCCTACCGGCCCTGCGGATACGCGTGTGGCGGCAGCTGTTGGAGATGCAGCCAGTCTAAACGATACGACCGAAACGCTCAACTCGCTGCTGGCAAATCTGCGCGCGGCCGGGCTTCTTGCCACCTGAGAGAGTAAGGCGTGCGGCGCGGAATGATCCGCGCCGCCTACATAACAGGGGAGGCGTATTTCCATTGAAAGTCTGTGTTTATGCCATCTGTAAAAATGAGTCGCAGTTTGTCAACCGTTTCATGGATTCGATGTCGGAGGCGGATGTCGTATGTGTGCTCGATACCGGCTCGAGCGATGATACAGTGGCGCGGCTCCGTGCACGCGGGGCTGTCGTAGGGGAGACGGTCATCACACCATGGCGCTTTGACACGGCGCGAAACGAGTCGCTCAAGCTCATTCCCGCCGATGCAGAGATCTGCTGCGCCATCGACCTTGATGAGCAGTTTCATCCCGGTTGGCGCGCCGCGCTGGAGAGAGCATGGCAGCCGGACACCACCCGCGCCCGCTACCGCTACACCTGGAGCTTCCGCCCCGACGGCAGCGAGGGCATGGTGTTCTGGACAGATAAGATCCACAAAAACGGCTGCTATCGCTGGATAGGCCCGGTGCATGAGGTGCTCTCCTACACAGGAGAGGGCGCGGAGCGATTTACAGAGGCGGACGGTGTGCAGCTCGACCATCATCCCGACGAGGCGAAATCGCGCGGGCAGTATCTGCCGCTTTTGGAGCTGGCCGTCCGTGAGGATCCGCAGAATGACCGGAACTGCCACTATCTCGGTCGGGAATACATGTTCCGGGGCGAGTGGGAAAAGGCAGTCCGGACACTTGTGCGGCATTTGACGCTGCCATCGGCCACATGGGCGGATGAGCGCTGCGCGTCCATGCGCTACATTGCCCGCTGCCTGCGTGCACTCGGGCGGGAAGGCGAGGCAGAACGCTGGCTGCACCGCGCGCTCGCTGAAGCGCCGCATCTGCGCGAGCCATATCTGGACTACGCGCAGCTTCTCTATGCGCAGGGGCGCTGGTACGGCCTTGCCGATGTTCTGCGCTCTGCGCTTGCCATTACGGAGCGTCCGCGCACCTATATCTGCGAGGCGGACGCGTGGGGTGCGCTGCCCTATGACCTGCTTTCGCTGGCATATGCACACCTTGGCGACGCAGAAGGGGCTGCGGCGGCCTGCCGCGAGGCCGCCGCACTCGCGCCGGGGGAGGAGCGGCTGCAAAAAAACCTTGCCATTTTTGAAGAAATGTGTGCGCATTGACAGCCCCGCGCTGGTACTTGCCTTGCCGTTCAAACTGTGTTAAACTCTCTGAGGAAGCTGGTTCGGCTTCCTCAGAGAGAAAAGGAGCGGCGCGTATGGAACGACAGAGAAAAGCAGATCTGATGCTGGTGCTGGCTACCAGCTTCTGGGGAATTTCAAATTGCCTGGTGGCGATCTGCCTGCGGGACATGCAGCCGCTGACGCTCAACGCCTTTCGCTTTCTTTCGGCTTTTCTCATCCTCGGCACGGCGTTCCGCAAGCGCGTGTTTCATGCCGGACGCGAGACGATCCGGTACAGTGTGCTTGTTGGCCTGTGCATCGTGGCGGTCTATCTCGGTGCGACGTATGGTATTATGTTCACCAGTGTGTCCAATGCGGGCTTTATCGGCGCGCTGACCGTTGTATTTACACCGGCGCTTGAGTTTGTGCTTTACCGCAGGAAGCCGGAGCGTAAGTTCGGCTTCGCCCTCGTGCTGTGTGTGATCGGCATTGCGCTCATGACGCTCAACGAGGCGCTCAAGCCTGCGCTGGGTGACATTCTCTGTCTGCTTGTGCCATCCTTTTACGCCGTCGACCTGATGATCACGGAGAAGGCTGTCGCCAGACCGGAGGTCGATCCAATCGCGCTCGGCGTGTGCCAGACGGCGGTGACGGGTGTTGTGATGCTCGCGCTCTCGCTGATTTTTGAAACGCCCCGCCTGCCGGGCTCGGCGGAGGTCTGGGGGGCGGCGCTGTTCCTCGGCATTTTCTGCTCGGGTATCTGCTTTATCATCCAGAGTGTCGAGCAGCAGTTCACCACGGCGAACCACGCGAGCCTGATCTTCACGCTCGAGCCGGTGTTTTCGGCGGTATTTGCCTATTTTCTGCTCAGTGAGCGTCTCACGCCGCGCGGCTATTTCGGCGCCGCGCTGATGCTGCTGAGCCTGCTCATCATGGAACTGGATCTGTCCGGATTACGGAAAAAGGAGAAAAAAACGCCGTAAATCCGGCGCTGCCACGTTTGGTTGCGGAAATTCCAGCGTTGGATGGTGGCGCTTTGCGGGGGAAAACGGTATGCTGGGACCATCAAACTGGCGGAGGAACACCATATGACATTAGGAGAAAAGCTTCAGCTGCTGCGCCGCTCCCGCGGACTGTCTCAGGAGCAGCTGGCCGAACGGCTCGATGTATCGCGTCAGGCGGTCAGCAAGTGGGAAAACGACGATTCCGCACCGGATCTTGACAAGCTCCGTGCCATCTGCACGTATTTCGGCGTGACGACGGACTACCTGATCTGGGAGAGACCGGAGGAAGCTCCGCAGAGCACAGAGAGGGCACAGGAGACGATGCATCCGGCTGACAAAGACAAGCTGCTGCGCACGATCCTTTGGGAGCACGGTGAATGGATCGGTTATGCGGCTGCCGTTCTCGGCGCGGCGCTGCTTTTGCGCACACTGCCGGGGATGATCGTACAGCTGCTCATGCTCATCGGCGGAGAGACAGACTGGTCTATCGTCTGGACCATTGCGGTGATGTATCTGCCGCACTTGGCGGTTTATGGGATCATTACGGCGGGCGGACTGCTGCTGGCCCACTGGTGGAAAAAGAGAAGGAAGACGCATGACGACCTTTGAGAAAGTTTACGCGGCGGTACGGCTCATTCCGTGTGGAAGCGTGGCGACCTACGGACAGGTCGCCCGTGCTGCCGGAAACCCGCGGCTCAGCCGCGTGGTGGGCTACGCGCTGCACGTTAATCCGGAGCCGGGGGTGATCCCATGCCACCGCGTTGTCCGGCAGGATGGCGGTGTGTCAAGCGCATTTGCCTTCGGCGGCGCGAATCGGCAGATCGAACTGCTCCAGGCCGAAGGCGTGGCGTTTCTTGACGAGAGTCATGTTGACATGAAGCGCTTCTGTGTGCAGGCGCTGCCGTATATCGTGGAAGAATAAAACAAGGGAGACAGCGGCGCTGTCTCCCTTGTTTTATGAAAGATGTTACGAACGGATCCCCATGAACTTCCACTTGCCGCTGCGGTAGCGCTGGATAAATACAATGCTGCGCACGCCCCAGTCAAGGATGGCATGGGCGAACCAGACGCCGACCACGCCGTAGCCAAGGTATTCGCCGAGCACATAGGCCATCAGCACGCGCACGAACCACATGGAGAGCATGCTCACGACCATGGAATAGCGCGCATCGCCGGCAGAGCGCAGGAAAAACGAGATCATAAACGACGGGACCCACAGCACGATCGCGCTGGCGCCGTGGAGCAGCATGACGTCGCGCGCCAACACAGAGGCCTCGGGCGCAACGTCGTAGATGCGCAGGATCAGCGGGATGGCGAGGATCAGTGTAATGTTGACGGCCGCCATGGCAATATAGGTGGCGATGGTGAGCTTTTTCATGTAATAGCGCGCCTTATCAAAGGCATCCGCGCCGATGCACTGGCTGATGACGGTCGTCAGGCCCATACAGAAGGCCTGACCGGCAAAGCAGTGGAAATTTCCCATGGTATTGCCGATGGCGTTGGCGGTGATGCTGGCTGTACCGAAGGTGGAGATCAGGCTGAAGAGGATCAGCCGTCCGAAATGGAACATACCGTTTTCCACGCCGCTGGGGATGGCGATACGGAAGATGTTGCGCATCACGCGCTTTTCAAAGCGGAAGCCGCGCAGGCTCGTAAGGTGGAGCACATAGTGCTCGTTGAAAAGCAGGGCGATGATGACACCGGCGGCGATCGTGCGCGAGACCAGCGTCGGGATGGCGACGCCCGCCACATCGAAGCCGAAGCCGAAGATCAAAATGGCGTTGCCGACGATGTTGATGCCGTTCATCAGCAGTGAAACCTTGAGCGACACATCAGAGCGCGACATCGTGCGGAACAGCGCTGCGCCGCCGTTATACAGCGCGATACCGGGGATGGAGGCCATGACGTAGGAGTAGTAGATATTTGTCGCATCCATGACCTCCGCGTCGATCCGGCCGAACAGATGGGTGAGGATCCAGCCCTTGAAGAGGTAGAGAAGCGCCATCACGCCCAGTGAGACCAGTCCCAGCAGGACAATCAGCTGCTGTGCGCTGCGGCCGGCCTCCTCCTTTTCGCCGCGGCCGAGGTATTGGCCTGCGACAACGGCGCCGCCTGTTGCCATGGCGGAGAAAATATAGATCATCAGTGCGCTGATGGAGTCGACCAGCGACACAGCTGAGATCGACGCGTCGCCAACGGTGGCGACCATCAGCGAGTCGGCAAGGCCGACGGCGATGCCGAGCAGCTGCTCGAGGAGCATCGGCGCGATCAGCCGGACAAGCTGTCCGTTGGTAAATTCAATGTCCTGCCGCCGGGTCAGCGGCGAAGTCGTTTCATTCATATCCTGCATATCCTGTTCCCACGCGGTGCTTTCGCCACGCGTCTTATTATATTTGTCCGCATGCGAAAGACACAATGCGACAAAACCATTATAACTGTATGTAAAGTTTGCGTCAATGAGGATTCAGTCCATTTTTTCAAGTGTGCGGGGCATAAATCTGCGTAGTACTTCATACAATGCAGGCAGCAGATGAAATGGGGAGGCGGTAGGATGCGGAAAAAACTCCTGCGTTGGGAACTTGCGGGCTTTCTTTTTACCGGCGTGCTTGGCACGCTGCTGCACTTTTTGTGGGAATGGACCGGCGAGGGGCCGCTGACGGCGGCCTTCTGCGCCGTCAATGAATCGACATGGGAGCATATGAAGCTGCTCTTTGTGCCCATGTTCCTTTTCACCATGGTGGAGTTTGTCGTCCTCGCGCCGGCCATGCGCAATTTTTTTGCAGCAAAGGGGGCAGCCGTGCTGGTGGGACTGGTCAGCATCCCGGTACTGTTCTACACGCTCAACGGCATGTTCGGCAAAACGCCGGACTGGGTGAATATCTCCATCTTCTTTCTGACCGACGCACTGCTCTTTTTCACCAGCTTCCGCCTTTTGATGCGCGGGGCGCTGCGCGGCGGCGCAATGCAACTCATGGGTTTTCTTCTGTTCTGGCTGATGGCCTTTGCCTTTGTGTTTTTCACCTACCGCCCGCCGGAGCTGCCGCTCTTCCGCGACCCGACGAACGGACTTTACGGCATGCTGCGGACATAGATATGAGAAAGGAAGGCTCCGAAAGGAGCCTTCCTTTTCTGTGGTATGGACAGAGTGCTGCGCTTATGCAAGAAAGCGCGGGACAAGCACGCCCTGCGGGGCGCCGGCGGTCAGCGTGAAGGCGTTTGTTTCCAGATGGTGCACCTGACTGGCGGGGAAAAGGCGCAGGAAGCCCTCCACCGTGTCGATCACATCATAGCCGTGGCCGTTGTGGCGGTAGTGCATAGGAACAATGACGCGAGGCACGATTGCATCCGCGATGTGCTTTGCCGTTTCCGCGTCGATGGTGTAAAAGCCGCCGACCGGGATGAGCAGCGCGTCGCATCCGCGCAGAGGGGCGAGCTGCTCATCATCCAGTGTATGACCAAGGTCGCCGAGATGCACAACGCGCAGCCCCTCGGCAGAGAGAATATGGACGGTGTTCGTCCCACGCAGCGCGCCGCACTGATCGTCGTGAAATGTGGAGACCGTCTCCACGGTGAACGGACAGCCGCTCTGCTCCGTGAGCTCCACAGCTTCAACAAAGTCGTGGTCACGGTGGTGGTGCGAGCAGAGCACGCGGTTGGCGTGCGTGTGCAGCGGCGGGTAGCTTTCGACCGTGTAAGGATCGAGCACGACGCGGAAGCCGCCGCTTTCCACGGCGAAGCAGGAATGTCCCAGCCAGGTGATGTTCATGGAAATTGCTCCTTTATTCGTGATTTGATTTGTCCTCCGTTTCGGGAAGGCTGTTTTTCTTTTTCAGAATCGACTTCCGGCGGCGGGCGATGCGCGTGAACACAATGACAAGCGCAAACAGCACCAGCAGGAAGACCCACGCGTTGGCGACGGCGAGGATAAAGTCCTCGAGGAAATTGCCCGCTCTGCGCAGACCGCCGGACAGCGCCTGCATCAGGCGCGCACCGAAGGTCAGCGGCGCGCTGTCGTTTTCCGAGAGCTTATAGGTCTCGTTGAGCGTAAGATAGACGGTGGCGTAGTCCACCAGCGCGTCGTAGTGGCGCAGTGTGCCGGTGAGGCTTTCAATCTGATACTCCACATCGCTGATGGCGCTTTCGATGGTAATGATATCCTCCATGCTCTCGGCCTTTTTCAGCAGCTCCTGTAAGCGCTCGAGCTTGATCTGCGCGGTCTTGAGGCGAGAGTCGGTGTCGTAGTATGCCTCGGTGATGTTCTCCGCCGAGGAGGACTGGTAGGTCACATGGCACAGCTCGCCGATCTGCGAGCAGAAATGCTCAAATTCACCGGACGGCACGCGCACGGTGAACTCGCCGTAGCGGTAGCCGTGCGAGCCGTTGTTCAGGCTCTTGCTTTCAAAGTAACCGCCGCAGGACTTCACCAGTGTGCGGATGGCATTCTCGCTCGTGTCATAATCCGTGGTCTCAAGGTCAAGGTTCGCGCGGTAGATCATTTTCGTGTCGCGCGGGATATTGGCGCTTTCGCTCTCCTGCACGTCATAGGACATGTCGCCGCCGTCCCAGTAGCCCTCGTCATTTGATGCAGGGGCCTTCGGATCATAGTCAGAATCGCCGTTTATTCCGTAGCTGCTGGAAGTGTCGTAGCTTTCATTTGCCGATTTGCTGCCGCAGCCCGCAAGCAGGCCGAGGAGCATCAGGGTGCAGAGAAAAATAGCAAGCGTTCGTTTCATCCTGTTTCACCTCAAATCATAATTTAGGGGTCTATGCAGGATAAGACGAGAAAAAGCTGGAAAAAGTTCCCGGCTTATTCCGTCTTGCCGCGCTCCAGACGCGCAAAGGTCTCCAGCGCGGCGAGAATGCTGCGCTTTTCGCCCTCGGCGGCGCCGTCCCCGCCGGAGACATAGGAGCCCACGCCCTGCGAGATGCACTCTTTCCAGCGCACAACGTTGTTGAGTACGCTGGCGCATTTCATGCCGCGCAGGCAGCCGACGGTCAGCAGCGCGGCGGTTTCCATATCGCTGCCGAGCACTCCCTTTTTCGACCAGTATTCGTTGATCTCGTCGATGTCGTCGATGTAAAAGCTCTCGTGGCTGCGGATGATGCCGAGCCGGTGAGGGAAGCCTTGCGCGCGGATACTCTCCGTCAGGGCGAGCAGCAGTTCCGTGTCCGGCACGGCGGGGTAGCCCTCGCGCACATAGGCGCGTGACGTGCCGTCGTCGCGCACGGCACCGGAGACAACAAGCAGTTCGCCGAGCGCGATATCCGATTGCAGCGCGCCGCATGAGCCGATGCGGATGGCGTGCGTGACGCCGATGTTGTGCAGCTCCTCGACTGCGATGCCGGTCGAAACGCCGCCCATGCCGGTCGACATGGCCAGCACCCGCGCGCCGTGATAGGTTCCGGAAAGACTGCGGTATTCGCGGTTCATGCCGAGGTCTTCAACATTTTCAAGGTATGCGGCAATGCGCTCGGCGCGCTTTGGATCGCCCGGCAGGATGGCATAGCGGATGTTCAGGCTTTCATCGAGCTGGATATGGGGCTGCTTCATAGTCACATTTCTCCTTGTGTTTCGTTTTTCTGATTATACGAGCCTGCGACCGGCTTTGCAAGCATTTGCGGAAGAAAGCGGAATTTCTGCAATTGTTCTTGCATTGTGTCCAATGAACGCTTATAATGATATTACTCGCGGGCGCTCTTGCCATGGCCTGCGGGGAATCAGATTTGATGAAAGAGGTAATGGAAATGAAAAAGTTTCTCGCTTTGCTGCTCAGCGCCATGCTGGTTCTCAGCCTTGCCGCCTGCGGTGCAAAGGACAACACACCCGCTGAGGATACCAACGATCCCGCCGGCGGCGAGGAGACGGCGCTGACCGTCGCTGTGGTCGAGGCTGGCAAGCTCGGTGACCGCAGCTTCTACGATTCCTCCAAGGAGGGCCTGGATCGTCTGGTTGCGGACTTCGGTGTGAACCCCATCGTGATCGAGTGCAACAACGAAAACCATGATACGCAGATGCGCAACGCCGCCGAGAAGGCCGACGTGGTCGTGTGTGTCGGCTGGGAGTTCTACAATGTCGAGACCATCGCGCCGGAGTATCCCGACGTGAAGTGGATCTGGGTCGATAATGCGACGGCCGAGCCTGTGGCCAACGTGCTCAACATCACCTATGCCCAGAATCAGGGCAGCTTCCTCGCCGGTTACATTGCCGCCGCCATGTCTGAAAGCGGCGTGGTGGGCGCTGTCGGCGGCATGGACGCGGACACCATCAATGACTTTATCGTCGGCTACACGCAGGGCGCCGAGTATTACGGCACTGAGAACGGCAAGGATATTACCGTGGTGAAGAACTACTCCAACACCTATGACGATCCCGCTGTCGGCAAGGACTGCGCCATCGCGCTCAACGATCAGGGCGCCGATGTCATCTTCCAGATCGCGTCCGCCTGCGGTGATGGCGTGTTTGAGGCTGCCAAGGAAAAGGGCTTCTATGCCATCGGCGTGGACAGCGACCAGAAGTACATCGACCCCGAGGTCATCATCTGCTCGATGAAGAAGGAAGTCGGCAACTCCATCTATGACGCGGTCAAGACGCTCATCGGCGGCGATGAGAGCCAGTTCGGCACCACTTGGGTCGCGGACATGACCAACGGCTATGTCGGCATCGGCTACGGTGAGGACGGCATGACCCAGCAGGTCTCCGACGAGGTCAAGGCCGAGGTCGAGGCGCTGGCCGAGAAGATCGCCTCCGGTGAGATCGTGGTCGACACCACGCGCGCCTGAGCAGGCAATTTGCAGCATTCTTGCGGCGCGGCTTCTGCCGCGCCGCTTCTCCTATCCCAATGAAAGTGAGGAAACGAGCCTTGCAGGAAAACGCAGTAGAATTTCGCCACATATCCATGGAGTTCCCCGGTGTGCTCGCCAACGACGACGTATCGCTCACCATTCACAAGGGCGAGGTTTTCGCCCTTGTCGGCGAGAACGGCGCGGGTAAGACGACGCTGATGAACATTCTCTATGGCATCAACGAGCCGACAAACGGCGAAGTGTACATCCGGGGGAAGAAGGTCGAGCGCTTTACGCCGAAAAACGCCATTTCCATGGGCGTCGGCATGGTGCACCAGCACTTCATGCTCGTCCCCAGCTTCACGGTGGCACAGAACATCGTCATGAGTCGGGAGCCGCGCAGAATGGGCTTCCTTTTTGACAATAAAGCCGCCGAGGCGCAGACGCGCCGGCTGGTCGAGGAATACGGACTGGTCGTTGATCCCTCCGCCGTGGTGCGCGAGATCAGCGTCGGTCTTCAGCAGCGCGTGGAGATCTTAAAGACGCTCTACCGCGGCGCGGACATCCTGATTCTCGACGAGCCGACCGCCGTCCTCACCCCGCAGGAGACGGACGAGCTGTTCGCCGTCATCCGCCGCGTGGTGCGCGAGCTGGGCATGACGGTCATCATCATCACGCACAAGCTCTACGAGGTCATGGCGATCAGCGACCGCGTGGGCGTGATGCGCAAGGGTCGGCTCATCGGCGTGGAAAATACCTGCGATGTGGACGAGAAAAAGCTTGCCTCGATGATGGTCGGCCGACCGGTGCTCTACGATCATCTGGAAAAGACCGGCGAGCCCGGTGCGGAGAGGATCGCTGTCCATGACCTCACGGTCTGTGACGACCGCGGACTGGTCGCCGTGGACGAGCTGAATCTTTCCGTCCGTGCGGGCGAGGTGCTCGGCATCGCCGCCATCGAGGGCAACGGCCAGAGTGAGCTGCTTGAGGCCATCACCGGCATGCGCCGCGCTGAGCGAGGCACGGTGGAGGTCTGCGGGCAGAACGTCACCGGAAAAACGGCGGGCGAGATCCGCGCCGTCGGTCTGGCGCATATTCCCGAGGATCGTCTCGCCACCGGCGTGAGTGCCGTTTCCAGCGTGACGGACAACCTCCTTATGGGCAAGCAGCGCGACCGCGCCTTCAGCGGCTTCGCATTTTCTCAGCGCCGCAGCGCCATCGAACGCTACGCGGAGGAGACCTATGAGAAGTTTGACATCCGTGGCGCGGGCGTCGACACCGCCGTCGGCTCCATGTCGGGCGGCAACATGCAGAAGGTCGTCGTCGCGCGCGAGTTTTCGTTCGACTCTCCTGTGCTCATCATCTCCCAGCCCACGCGCGGCGTGGATGTGGGCGCGATCGAGTTCATTCACACGCGTATCATCGAAAAGCGCAACGCGGGCTGTGCGATCCTGCTCTGCTCGGCGGATCTGGACGAGGTGTTCCGTCTGTCCGACCGCATCATCACGATGTATGAAGGGCGCATCACAGGCGAGTTCCGCGCCGACGAAATTACCAAGGAAGAGATCGGCTGGTACATGACCGGCCGGCGTGAAAACGAGGAAAAGGAGGGAGCGGCAAAATGAAAAAGCTGACCGGCGGCATCAATTACCGCTACTTGATCTCACTCTTTCTCTCCGTGCTGCTGGCATTCCTGCTCGGCGCGGCGATCCTCGCTGTGTCCGGCTTCCATCCGCTGGAGGCCTACGGCGCGATGTTCTCCGGCGCGTTTGACAGCGCCCGCCATATCGGCGACCTGCTCGAGTATGCGATGGTGCTGTGCATCTGCGGCCTTGCCTGCGTGCTCGGCGCGCGTGTTGGCATCTTCAATGTCGGCGGCGAGGGCCAGCTGCTCCTCGGCGCGCTTTTCGCAGCGCAGGTCGGCGTGTGGATGGACGGACAGCCCAGAGCGCTGGTCATCCTCTGCTCCGCCCTTGCGGCCATGGCCGCCGGCGGCGTGTATGCCTTTATCCCCGGCGTTTTGAAGGTGAAGGTCAAGGTCAACGAGGTCATCACCACCATTATGCTCAACACCATCGCAGCCTATATCTGCCAGTATTTTGCCAAGGGACCGTGGAAGAACGCGAACAAGAACATGATCGCCGCAACCGAGCAGCTCAATGCGCAGTACTGGTTCGGCAATGTCATCCCGCGCTCGAACCTGACGACCGCTATTTTCGCGGCGGCTGTGATGGCCTTTGTGGTCTGGTATGTGATGGAGCGCACCTCCGTGGGATATGAAATGCGCATCACGGGAGAGAATCCGCGCTTTGCCTTTTTCTCCGGCCTGCGTACCGACCAGATCGTGCTGGTGTCCATGATCATCTCGGGCGCGATGTGCGGCCTTGTGGGAATGTTCCGCGTTTACGGCGTCGAGCATCTTTACCGCGACAGCGTCAGCAAGGACTACTATTTTGAGGCGCTGATGGTCGCCATGATCGCGCAGTATAAGCCTGTGACGGTCATTTTCCTCTCACTGTTCTTTGCTGTGCTCAAGATCGGCGCGCAGGGAATGGAACTCATCGGCATCCCCTCGCAGATCTATCTTATCATTCAGACCATTATCATCTTCTGCATGGCCGCCGAAAGCGGCGTGGCCAAATCCCTTGCCGCGGCGCAGGCCAAACGCAGAGCCAAACGCGCCGCTGAAGAACGCATGAAGGAGGAAGCAAACAATGGATGATTTTTCCGCGATCCTTGCCAGTATTTTTTCCTCCGGCACCTTTAATGAGATGCTCCGCCGCGCGACGCCTGTGGCGCTGGCTGCCATCGGCGGCTCGCTGACCGAGCATGCCGGCATCATGAACATCGGTATGGACGGTATGATCCTCATGGGCGCATTTTTCGGCGTACTGGGAAGCTCACTGTGCGCCTCCGCATGGGGCGGCGTGGGGCTGGTGCTGCTCATGGGACTGCTTGTGGGCCTTTTCTTTGCGCTTTTCGTGGTGAAGTTCCGCTCGGACGAGTTCATCATCGGCTGTGCGCTCAACACCTTTGCCCTCGGCCTGACAACCTACCTTTCCCGCTCCATTTTCGGCACCTCCGGCGCAAAGGGCTTTCCGTCTCTGCCGACGGTGAACATCCCGCTGCTCGATCAGATCCCATTTCTCGGCTCCGTGCTCAACGGTCACTCACTGTTCGTTTATGTCACGTGGCTGCTCGTTTTTGTGCTGTGGGTGTTTATCTACAAAACGCCCTACGGCTTCTGGCTGCGTGCGAGCGGTGAAAAGCCCGAAACGCTGCGCACCGCCGGCATCGAGCCGGAGAAAATGAAGTGGCTGGCAAGCGTATTGTGCGGCGTTCTGTGCGGCCTTGCCGGCGCGCACCTCTCGCTCGGCTACCTCAACGGCACGTTTGCTGAGGATATGGCGAACTCCCGCGGCTATATCGCTTTCGCCTGCGTGATCTTCAGCGCCGCGAATCCGGCCAAGGCCTATCTGGCTGCATTGATGTTTGGCTTCTTCGATGCTATTGGTCTTCGCTTGCAGGATTATGTCAGCTCTGACCTCACCGGTATCATTCCCTATGCCATCACCATCATTATGATGGTCTACGTTGTGGTGAACGCACAGCGCCGCCGCCGTCATGCGGCGCAGCGCCAGCTGCGCGCCCGCCGGATCGAATGAGAGGAAAATCGTGAAAAATAAGAGATGGAGCCGTCAGCTTCCATCTCTTATTTTTTGCATATGCGGAGCATGCGCAGGAAAAGTCTTGATCCGGTCAGCAAAATTCTTCCAGTTCTGTTTTTGGATAAACTGGCGTGATTTTCAAAGACTATCAGCAGTAAATCGATAATAAAGGAGAATCAGCATAGATGAAAGCAACCGGAATCGTGAGAAGGATCGAGGAATGAGATATAATAGGGCAAAGTCGGAAACCACTATAAATGGCCGGGGTTTTTGCTGATTTTGTCCGAAATCCAAAACATATTTGCCATCTTTATAGGCTCCGACATTTTAAGTCCTTGACGAAGGGAGGGCTGTGTCGGAGCGGGCGAGAGACGCTCACTCCAAAATACCGGAGTGGGCGTTTCCTATTCCGGGGCATAAGTTTATGGAACAGAAAGAAGGTAATCGGATGGCGATCACTCTGGCGATCACGAACTCGAAAGGCGGCGTTGGAAAGACCACTACCTGTGCCAACCTGGGTGCTGCTCTGGCAGCCGCGGGAAAACGGGTCCTTCTTGTGGACAACGATCCGCAGGGAGACTTGACAAAGGTTATGCGGGCTGATCCGAAATCTCTCAAGTACACACTGGCAAACCTGATGAATGCAGTTTTGGATGATACAGAATTTGAACTCTTCGCAGAAAGGGCCGTCGTCCAAAGAGAAGGTGTCCACTATATTCCAGCGAACTCAAAGCTGGCCGCCGTGTCCAGCCGGCTGGTTGCTCTGCAAATGAGCAGCCGCTATCGGGGCGGCGACAGCAGCGGTACCCCCTGCGAGTTGGTCATGGCCCGTGTTCTGACATATTTTCAGGACCGGTACGACTACATTCTGATCGACTGCGGCCACAGCATGGATCTGCTGACCATCAACGCCTTGGCCGCTGCGGACCAGGCTATCGTTCCCGTGCAGGCGCATTATCTGGCAATGGAGGATATGGCCGATACTCTGGAAGTCATCAAAACGATCCGTCAGGGGATCAATCCGGCCCTTACAGTGGGCGGGATTCTCCTGACCATGTATCAGGGGCGCACCAATCTGTGCCGCAGCATCCAGGATGAGATTCAGGCGGGCTACGGCAATGCGTTCACCGTATTCTCTGCCCCCATTGATTTCTCCATCCGTGTTGCGGAGCATCCCATTGACGCGGCAAGTATCTTTGAATATGAGCCCACCAACCCTGCGGCGAAGGCGTATTCTGCGGTGGCGCAGGAGGTGCTGTCCTATGCCAAGGAATAGAGTGCAAAATGCGCTCAGACAGCGCAAGCAGGACGAAGCAAGCGCCAGCCTGACCACCGGACAGCCGCAGGAAAAGGCCTATGATTGCTTTTTCCGTCATGATGACCTCCCATCACCAATGGAAAACGGGACCCTGTGTACCCTTCCGCTGAACCGGCTGGACGGTTTTTCCGGACATGAGGAGCATTTTCCCCTCTATACCGGTCAGCGGTTGACTGATATGGTGGACAGCATCCGCCGGCTCGGGGTGCAGACCCCTATTCTGGTCTGGAAAACCAGCAATGGGCGCTACATCATCATCAGCGGACACAATCGAGCCAATGCCTCGATTCTCGCAGGTTGCACTACCATTCCGGCAGTGGTACGAACTGATTTGACCATAGAAACAGCGGAGGAGCTCTTCTTTGAGATGAACTTCCGGCAGCGGTCTCTGGCAGACATGCTCTTTTCCCAGCGGGTGCTCTGTGTGGCAGCCCATTACAACATGCTCAAGCGTCAGGGACGCCGGACGGATCTTCTGACAGCCGCAGGCACTTCTCCTGACACTCAGGAAAAGTTAGATACAGATGCTCCGGCCACTTTTCCTGACAGTCAGGAAAAGTCTCATACAGATGAAAAGGTCGCTCAGGAATATGAGCTGACTCGGGATAAGGTGTCCAAATACTGTCGGTATGCGACGCTGTACCGTCCCCTGTTGCTGCTCATGGATACCGGAAAACAAGTTGGGCAGCTGGCCGCCTATGAAGTCAGCTTTGTGGAAGATCACGACCTTCAGGAGTGTATCTATCGGCATCTTTCTACCGGGAAATCTACACTCTCCACAGCAAAGGGGAAAAAACTCCGGGCACTCTTTGAGGCCGGAAATCTGGATGCGGCCCAAATCCAAGCCATCTTGACCGAGGAGACTTCCGATGTAAAGCGGCCTGGACGCCGCATCTCTGTCAGGCTCTCGCCGGATTTTGAGGAGTATTTCTCGAAGGAGGTCACTACAAAGGAAATTGAAGAAACCATCCAGAAGGCACTTGAGCTTTATTTTAAGACGACAAAGAGTTCTTGATCGAATCAAGCAAAAAAGTACAGGCTCGGCGCTTCCGATAAGGAAGCGTCGGGCCTTTCTTTTTCAAATTTTACAGGAGGTAGGTAATATGCCAAAGAACCTTTATCTTCGTGTTCCAGATCCCTTTGACGAATCCACCACGGCACGGTTGGAGCGCATGGGTATTCTTCGCCCCACCGGCGAGGTAAATATCGAAACCATGCGGGCCTTTGTGCAAATATTCGCAGGCCTGTTCTTTGACGATCTGTGTGACTTCTACTCGGATCAGGAGGAAGTCGCTGCTGTGGCATCCGCGTTCTCGGAGCTGTCCGTCCGAAAGGACTGCCAGAGCATTTATCTGCTGATCTCGCTCCAGTATGATACTATCCGCAAACCGCTCCCTGATCCCATCTGGTGGTTGGCCGGCTGTGCGCCCGCCTTGTCTCTGTTCTGCCTAGGATTCGTGGAGCAGCTTCTGAAGCTGATGAAAGGCCAAGCCGGCAATGGGAAGGAGAGGATTGCGCATGAAGTTGCAGATTGTTGTACCGGCTGAGGGTGCCACACCCTTTCTGGATTTCTTTGATGCTCTGGATGAAAAGCAGCGGCAAAAGCTCCTGTCACTTTTCGCCCTGCTTCTGCAATCACCCGCGGCAGTGATGCGGGAACCCTATGTGAAGCATTTTTCCATCGAACGTTATCAGGCCCTTTATGAACTGCGAGCCAAAAGCAAAAATCTGGTTCGGATCATCTTCACCCTTACCGACAGTGGGGATATTCTCTTCCTCGTTCCATTTATCAAGCGCCATAAGAGGAACACCATGCAGGCGCTGGAGCGATCTTTGGACTACCTGGCGCACATCAAGGATGGGTCATGCTCCATTCAGGAGCTATCCATAAAATTCTTTCTCAATGGAGGTATCACGGTATGACGAAACACAAACTGATTTGGGCGGGACTCATCATTGGGCTCCCAACGCTGTTCCTGGCGCTCTGGAAAGGCTGGTGTGCAAAGGTATGAAGAGAACGGCTGTATTATTGATGCTCCTGTGTATGCTGTCCGTCACGGCTTCTGCAGCCTATGTCCCGGAAGATATGGTATCAGAAAACCGAGACGGCAGGCAGCTGATCATCAAGACCTACACCCTTCCCCCTGATGCCGACCCCGGCGAGCTGATTGAGGAACCTTTTGAGCTGGAGGGCTACACCTACCATCACCTTGAAACGGTCAAGGAAGAGCAGGCGTTCAAAGATGCCAAGGCACAGACGGAAGTTGTCACATTGGAAACCAATACGAATGATCTGGCGAAAATCCTTGAGCAGTTGGCTCCTACGATGGAGTACAGTAAGGATGGCTTCTCTGGTATGTTGACTCTGGATCATACCACAATCCAGACTGAGGCTGCGGGTTACACCACGAAATACTATACCATCACGGATACCAAGCAATTCCCGGGGCTGTCCCGGAATGATCCGTCCTGCGTCCCCACTACGACCATGAAAAACGGCAGCACCCTGACGCTGAGCGATATTTCCTGGACGGTTACGGGCACCGGTCTGGCTGATGACACTCTGGTCCCCACCTCGTACACAGCCACGGCAACCTATACGGCAACGGGGAGTCGGAGCGTGGCTACCGGTTATGTGACTACGGCCAGTTACACCGGAGAGGTCACGGCGGAAGGGATTCGGTCAATTACTTATACGGTCACCTACTTGGGCACCCCTGTTGAAACACCGGCCACTTTCCATCCAATCTGGCTGGCTGTGCCGGGCGCGATCCTACTGATCCTGGTGTTGGGCGGCATCGTATATGCTGTACGCTTCCGTCCCAATGCGGTGATCTATGCCATGAACGCAAGAGGTGTGGCCTATAAGAAATTGGGGAAACAGAGAGTCTCCATCCGTACCCCCAAGCTGGACCTGACGAAGCTCCGGGAATACCCTGCTGGGGATGCAAGCGTGGAACTTCCCAGCAAGCTGGCACAGAAGCTCACTGGCAGGATCATCACCATCCAGATGTACGGCGGGAGCCGCACCCATCTGGTAGAGCCCTATGATGGTCAGGATAGCTATTGGTTTGCTATCAAGGAAGATGCAGAGGAAAAGGAGGACAGCAAATGATGAGAAGACTCAAGGGACTTTGGATTTCCCTGGCAGGGCTCATGCTGATGGCTACACCAGCCCTTGCTGTGGACTATAACTTTGAGACACCGGCCCCCAAAGACTTCTATGGAAGCACTTCCTATGAAGAGGCCTATGGAGCTCAGTACAACTACGGCGGCACAAATGCCGTGGATTTTCTTGATCCTCTGGCTGACAGTGCACCCGGGGCCACGATCAACAACGGCTCATCACTGGAATACGGAATCAATTCAGGGAGCGGGAACATTTACCCTGACAGCTCTGGAAGCAACTACCCCATTCAGTGGGGGGATGTTCCCACACTTCCAGCTACCAAGTTCACAGCGGTAAGTGAAGTAGAGCGGAGCGATGGCAGTATCGGCACTCTGGTGATCCCCAGATTGGGAATTCGCTATAAGGCTTATGATGGAACTGATTCGGCTTCCATGCGGAAAGGTGTGGGCCACTTTCCCAGCACAAGCGCCTGGGACGGAAATATCGGCCTGTGCGGGCACAACCGCGGCTCCAGTCACAACATCGGCGCAATCAAGGATTTGGAGATCGGCGATACCATCCGGTATCAGACCAGTCTGGGGACGAGGACCTATGCGGTGAGCTCGGTCAAAATCATCGACTGGACAGATTGGAGTTATCTGAATGCCACGTCTGATAACCGCATTACCATCATTACTTGTCTGGCCGATCAACCTACCAAGCGAGTATGCATTCAGGGAGTCGAGGTCAGTTCATAAAAAATTAAAAATAAACTTTTTTCCACCAATTCCCTGGGTGATGGCAAAAAATCATCGGTAACAGCAACATATTAAGTAACTTTCATTTTATCGGCAAAGGCGTTTCAAAAAAACCTTTGACATGGACACTTTTTCGCATTATTTTGGGCTTGAGGAAACGTTTTCTGGTAGGAAGGGGGCTTCGTTATGACATGGAAATTTCCAAGCGAAAAGGACCGGGAGCCGGATGACTTGACGCTTCGCATTTGTCTGGATATGACATTTGATGTCCCCAACGAGATCGCAGAACAGCTTGAATTGTGGGGGCTCAATACATTCCAGAACTGTGAGTACGATCAGGATTGCCGGCAGTTAAAGGTGAGTGCTGAAACGACACTGTATCGAAAGGGGGCTTAAACCTATGAAACGGAAACGCCTTTTGCCATTCCTTCTCAGTTTTTGCTTGCTGTTTGCCTTTACCGTAGAAGCGGCCGCTGCGGCCGTTTCCTCTGAGCAAAAGTCAGCAGCAGCCTATCTCAAAGAACAAGGTATCATGGTTGGAGATCAGGCAGGAAACATGAATCTGGACAAAGGACTGACCCGGGTGGAGTTGGCCACAATTCTGACCCGATTGAACGGAAACCCGGAGCATATTCAGGCAGAACAGGCATTTTACTCCGGCCAGTGCAAATTCCCGGATGTCCCGGATTGGGCACAACTCTATGTTGGCTACTGCTATTTTAACAGTCTGATGGTCGGCTATGATACTGGAGTATTTGGCGCCTACGATGGTGTAACACCTGCGGCTGCCTCCACAGTTGTTCTAAGGTATATGGCCTTGCCGGAGGTGGACTGGAGCTATTCCACCGCTTGCCAAACTGCTTTGGAGCAGGGACTGATCACATCCGAGGCTGCGCTCAAAGCCGAAGTTACGCGAGGCGATCTGGCAGTCATGATCTACCGGGCTTTGGGGAATACAGGTCCGACGGACACAGAGGAGCCGGAGACTCCGTCTACCACGGGGATCAGTAAAAATTCCGATGGTTCGATCAATCCGCCCGTTGACGGTTCTCAGTATGTTCCCCAGGTCGGAGATGTGATCCGCTGTGATGACGGGACCAATTATACCATCACAGATGTGAGCCGTTGGGATAAGAGCATGTTCGCATCCGGACCAATCGGTGCTTTGCCGGAGCCCACCTGTGACTGGAGCCTTTTGGAACAGCCGGAGCTCCCGGAAATGGAAGTGCGACACTGGCAAAATGAGACTGGCGATCATCTCCGGGTCCGCAATCTGTATGAGACCCGACGGATGCTTTACACCCTTTACAATGCCATCGGAGATACTTCTTCCATGTGGGAAAATGGACAACCGAAGCTCACATCCAAAGGAAATCAGCTTGTTCATATGAACCTTATCTTTTCTGATGACTCGGATTATCAGATGTTCTGGCCATGGCGTGAGAGTGAGATTCTAAAAGTGTTCAACGGAATCCCAGGAACCTATTCTATGCAGGCATGGGACGTTTATAAAGACGGGAAGTTCTTGCATACGGAATATCAAATCAAACTCAACTGACTACTTTTGAGTAGAAGGTGGCGCGTCAAAAGACGCACCACCTTTTATTTTCCCCATTTTGCATTCCTTACAAGTAAATCAAACCCAATCAAGGGGGGATGCAGCTGTGGGGCAGGGGCATCCTCCCTACTTTTATGGAGGTTGCTCATGAAAAAACGATTCATCTCAATCCTTCTGGCCCTTCTGGTGGTCATGGGGCTTTTGCCGACTGCTGCTTTTGCGGCGTCCACACCAGAAGAAGCCCTTGGTGAGGTCCAAATCTATAATGGTGGCTATAAAATGTCGTACCTGTCCATCAACGGCCGAGTCCGAGAGCTGATCTATACCTATTACAATTTTGACAATGGAAGCGGCTCTATCCGCGAAATTCCGGCATACTGTGTCAATCCAAACATTGTCGGCGTTCCCCAGTCTGTGCCAGAGGGAGAAAGTATTGAGTATCTGGCAGACGAAAAGGCCAGTGATCCCAAGGTGGTCGGCATCGTTGCCAATGGCTATCCGACCCGCAGCTTGGCAGAATTGGGACTGGAAAATAAATATCAGGGCTACTACGCTACGAAGATGGCACTATGGTGCTATCTCCTCAGCAACTGGGACATCAACAATCTCAAGGTCAATCCGTCGCTGAAGGGGGCAGAGTTACAGATTGCGCAGAAACTTCTCGCTGCGGCAAAAGACATTTACGCCCGCGGTACAGCCTGGTCAGAGATGCTCTCACCAGAGGTGACCTGTACGCCGGACCGGGAAACCGCCTACGAAGTGACGGTGGATGGAAAGCAGTATAAGCAGCAGATTTTTACATTCTGGTCCAAAACCTGGGTGTGCGATTATGCTGTCAAGGTAGCGTTTACGACACCTGATGATGTTCCAGAAGGTACACGTATCGTGGACATGAACAATAAGGACATCTCCACGCTTACTACAAAAGCCACCGGAGATGGCTATGCAGGCAAGTTCAAAGTCCTGTATCCGTTAGAAAGTGTAGCTGGAAAAACCGGCAGCGTCCAGCTTTCTTTCAGCACAGACGTTTATAAATATGCCGTCTTTTTTGCAATTTGTCAGGAAACAGATCAGTATGGAAATCTCCAGAACTATGTGGTAGATACTGATCCGACTACTACCATGCAGTTGAGCGCATACAGCAATTACGCTGACGGCCCAACCATCGAATATGATACCGGCCTGCGTATCCTCAAATATGAGACTGGCACAGAGATCCCTATCAGCGGCTGCCGGTTTGAAGTCATCGGTCCGGATGGCGACTCCGTAGGCACATTTGTGACCAATGGGGACGGCCGTATCGAGATTCCGCTCAGCAAGAGTGGAAATTATACCGTAATTGAACGGGAGTCCGCCTCGCATCATATCATCAGTGAGGAACCCGCCCAGAATGTCACCGTTGTCTACGACGAAGTAGCCGAGGTGACATTTTTTAATGACCCCTATGGCTCCCTGCGTATCGAAAAAAAGTCCAACACCGGCATGAACCTGCCGGGGGCGGTCATCAAAATCGAGCATATCGAAAGCGGCCAGGCCTGGACCGCAACAACGACCAGTGCGGGAGTCGCCATTTTCGATCAGATCCCCCTGGGGGCCTATCGAATTCAGGAAATCACTGCTCCGGTAGGCTGGCAGATCGATGATACTGTCTATACCGCCACTGTGGTGACCGGTGAAACCACCACCATCCCCATCATCAATGAGGAACTGCCAGGGTTACGTATCATCAAATATGATCGAAAAAATATGGTGGCGATGCCCAATGTCACGTTTGCCATCTATCGGGACGGCGAATTTTTGGGCAATTACAAAACGGATGAATTTGGTGAGATCTTGCTCACCAATGCAAAGCCAGGCACTTACCGGGCATTCGAGGTAAATACCGGCGACGAGGGGCATATCCTGGACACCACTCCTCAGGAGGTGGAACTGCGTGCAGGAGACGGCATCAAAGAGCTGATGTTTTTCAACGACATGAAGCCGGGATTAAAGCTCATCAAGGTGGATTCCGACGATCCCTCCAAGGTCATCCCCAACGCAGTTTTTGAGATCAAGTCTGTGGAAGGGACCTACGGCCCTCAGGAGTTTCGGACGGATGAAAACGGAGAGATCGACCTCTCCATGCTCCCCGCCGGCTCTTATGTAGTAACTGAAAAATCCGGTGATCGCTATGTGATCGATGAAGCCCAGCGCATCATTGTGCTGAAACCGAATGAGAACGCCCAGATCGTATTCTCCAATCACATCAAGCCTTCGCTTCAGCTCATCAAACTGAGCAGCGACGGCTCCCGGCTGGCTGGCGTCACCTTCCGGATCGCCAAGATTGAGGACGGCTCTCACTATCTGGACCGCACCACCAATTCCGCAGGGGAGATATTGATCTCCGGTTTGGAGCCTGGCGTTTATTCCGTGCGTGAATTGTCCTCGGTGTTGGATCACATCCCGGATGATACCGAGCACCATGTGGAGCTGTTTCCCGGCCAGACCAGCACCATTACCCTGACCAATGACAAGCGCCCCAATCTCTATATCCATAAGGCCGATGGGGACACCGGGGCTCCGATCCCCGGGACAGTCTATCTGGTGAAAGGCGCCGACGGCCATTCTATTGCCGAGGTAAAAACGGATGAGACCGGTGTCGCCGTGGTGGAGAACTTGCTGCCCGGCGTTGTAGAGGTCATCGAAAAGTCGGTTCCGGAGCCCTACCTGCTAGCGGAGGAGTCCCAGCTGGTGACGCTGTTCCCCAACAGGGATCGGGATGTCTATTTCCAAAATTATAAGCGCCCGACCATCGAAATCATCAAGGAAAATTCGATCACCCATGATCCCATCGAAAATGTTCCATTCCAGGTCTGGTATGCTTCCAATAACACAGCTACGGGCGAATACAACGACTTGGGCGTTTTCTATACCAATGAAGAGGGCCGCATCGTGCTCTCCGACCCGGCCCTCTCCCTCCGTGACGGCTGGTTCCGGGTAAAAGAACTGGAGCCGGCGCCGGGCTTTGCTCTGGCGGACCCGGATACGCAAGAGGCGTTTATCGCCGCTGGCGAGGGGCACACGTTCCGCTTCAGCAACCGTCCTCTCTCTGCCATTTCTGTGTGGAAGTACGACAGTAAGACCGGAGAAGCCATTGAGGGGGCTGTGTTCCAGGTCCGGTATCTATCCGGAAATGCCTCCGGCACCGGCGGCACGGTCATCGGCACCTACCGCACATCGGTAAACGGTTCCTTCACCGTCACGAATTGCCGGGCTGGCACTTATATCATCGAAGAATTATCCAGTGACGGCTCTCACGTCATCGATACCCCACCTCAAACAGTATACCTCTCCGGCAAGGATCAGGAGGTTGTTCAGGTATATTTCGGCAACAGTCCCAAGGGGGCCGTCCTGGTCAAGAAGGTGTCGGATGATGATAAGAAGCTCCCGCTTTCTGGGGTGGAGTTCTTCGTGACCACCTCGGACGGAACCGTGGTGGGCGACGCCAATGGCAAGTTCGTGACGGATTCCTCCGGCTCCTTCCTGGTGGAAAATATCGCCCCCGGCACCTCGCTGGTGGTGAAGGAAACCAGAGCCAAACCTGGATACCTGTTGGATGATGTCCCCCAGACCGTCCAGGTCAAGGCGGGCCAGACCGTCACTCTGGAATTTCGGAATAAGCCCTTGGGTAATCTGGTGATCGAAAAGTGGGGCCGGAACGGGACCAAGACCGTCCCCCTGGAGGGCGTCAAGTTCGAGATCAAATACGCGGATGGCCGCTATGTGGATGACGGGGGCGGCACCCTGTCCAGCAAGGGCATCTACTATTCTGACTCCACAGGCAAGATCACCCTGTCCGGGGTAACCGGCACTGTCATCGTAACAGAACTGGAGAGCGTACCTGGGTTCACCATTGACCCGGACACCCAAAGTCAGACCGTCACCATCAACCCCAGCGATACACAAACCCTGCGTTTTTATAACGATGCCGTGGGCGGCGTGGAGATCATCAAGGTCAACGCAAGCAAGACCTCTCAGCGGATTCCCGATACCACCTTTGAGATCCGCCGCATGGATGACGCCCTGGTGGATACCATCACCACCGATAAAAACGGCAGGGCCTACCTCGCTCTGGAGAATGGCTCTTATTACGCAGTTGAGATCGAGGCAAATCCCGACTTCCGTCTGGACGATACACCCCATTATTTCGAGGTCAAGGACGGAAATGTGACCACCCTGCGGATCAAAAATGAAGCCAATTCTGGCATCCTGATTCATAAGGTGGACACCAGCGGTGAAGGCATCTACGGCGTCAAGTTCTTGCTCTATGACAAGGACCGCAATCCCATCGGCGAGTTCACCAGCGACGATGAGGGCTATGTTTATATTACCGCTGATGATCTCCCGGATGGCGCCAACACCAGCGGCCGTTTTTATCTGCGTGAACTGGAGGCCGCCGAGGGCTACATCTTAGACAAGGAATATAAGACGGTCTATGTGCGCCCGGGCCGCACGGCGGAAATCGAATGGGTCAACGAGGCCATCACAGGTCAAATTCAGATCTACAAATATGCCGCCGAAGCCAACCCCGTCACAGGTGCCCCGGCAGGAACACCCCTTCAGGGTGCTGTATATGAAATCATCCATGAGCGCAGCGGCCGCGTGGTAGACTACATCACAACCGACGCCCGGGGTGTCGCGGCCTCCAAGCCCCTGCCTTTGACGCGCTATAAAATCCGTGAAGTTTCTGCCCCCGCCTACTTCCAGCTCGATCCCACCGTCCACGATGTCACACTGGAATATGCGGGACAGATCATCAAAATCGCGGCATATGACAAGCCGGCAAATCTGAAGGTCACTGTCACCAAGACCGGCAACAAGCAGCTTCTGGCCGGGGATTCCATGCGCTATGACCTCACTGTGGCGAACAACTCCAATGTGGCCCTAGAGAACTTCTATCTCCACGACCGTTTCCCCACCGACTGCGCCACAACCAAGACCATCACCACCGGCACCTATAATACCCGGCTCAACTACCGGATCACCTATAAAACCAATTTCAATGACTATCGGGTGCTTGCCAGCAATCTGCTCAGCACCAACAACTACGCCTTTGACCTTTCTGCTATCCCGCTGATGCAGGGCGAGCTGGTCACCGATGTGCGTCTGGAGTTCGGCAAAGTACCTGCTGGCTTTGCTTCTGTGGTAAAGCCCACCGTTACCATCCAGACCAGCGTCAGTCTCGCCAATGGCTATCAGGTGGTCAACCGAGCCGATGCAGGTGGCCAGTATATGAGCCAGTGGGAGACCGGACGGGCTGCGTGGATCACCTTGATCGTCAAGCTCAATCAGCCCAGTCTCCCCAAGACCGGATATTAACATGATGGGGAGGGACGGCATCCTGCGTGCTGTCCCTCCTCTCAAAATGGAGGTAAACAGGTCATGACCTATTCATCCTATTTGAATGATACACAGCTCCGTACAGCTGCAGACCGTTATGTGGAGATGTATGGAGGCAACTTTGAATGTGCCGATACGGGAGATGTTCTCCTTTATCGGGCCAGCGATGGAAACACATATATTTCGGTAAATGCTGATTATGCACTCCCTCTTTTTACGAAGCGGCTTCAGCAGGCAGCCATGCACAGATACAGGGTGAATCTGCTGACTCTCTGGTGGGTCCCCATTGATGAAGTGGAGCTGCAAGACATTCCCGGCTTTTATCAGAGGCTGTTCCAGGAAAGTGAGTGTAGCCCGACGTCGGAGTGTATAATGGGGTTCCCCCAGAAATTCGGACGCTCGAATAGGCAAAAATAATCGTTAATCAGGGACTGCGCGAGCACTTACCCTACGAAAAGGGAGTGCTGCGCCGTCCCTTTTCATGCTCCAAGGAGGAAAGCTTTATGAAAAATCTTCTGGCCCGTCTCGGGCCTAAAGCCCCGCGTTACTATGTCCAGATGATGGTCCTCATCTTGATGGTGACCTATATGATTACGCCGGCTCTGGCCGTTGAGGATATGTGGACAGCTGCAAACCGCATCATTGTAGATGTCTATAATAAAATCGCCGGGATCAGCACCGTGCTGGCCGGCCTGATGTCTGCCGTTGCAGTAATTGGAGCAAAAGTCTCCAATAACCAGCACAAGACAGATCAGGCATGGGACTGGCTGAAGCGCATCTGGATCGCATGGGCTATTATCAACGGAATGGGCGCCTTCCTCGCCTATATCGGGCCCCTTTTTGAAGGCCTGGCTACCCTTCAGTAAACCTCTCAGCTATACGCCAGTTGGGAGGTGGTTTTTATTCTTGAAGGAATTTTTAAGGGTTTTGTTCAGTGGATTTACAGTCTGTGCCTTGAGATGGTCCAGTACATTGCAAATTCTCTGCTGGATGTATTTCAGATGGATCTCAGCTACTTTCGGAGCGTGGCCCCGGTGACAGATGATATTCTGAGCATTTTGATTTCCGTAGGCTGGGCGCTGCTTTTAGGCAATCTGGTCTTTCAAGCGCTGAAGAGTATGGCGGCCGGACTGGGCTTTGAGGGCGAAGATCCCAAGTTGCTGTTTACCAGAACCTTTGTATTCGCATTTTTACTTTTGGCGAGTCAACAGATTTGTGAAATTGGCCTGGGAATCTCAGCCCAGGTGATGGAAATGCTCCAGATTCCCACCAGCGTTACCATCACCATCCCGGACGAAAGCAACTTCAATATCGGTGCCTCCTGGCTCCTGATCATCATTGTGGGATTTGTGGTGATGTGGCAGTTTGTAAAGCTGTGCTTCGAGGTGGCCGAGCGATATGTGGTTACAGCGATTCTCGTTCTCTTGGCCCCGCTTGCCTTTGGAATGGGTGGCTCCAAAAATACGGAGGACATTTTCAAGGGCTGGTGCCGGATGTTTGGCTCCATGTGTGTGATGATGGTTATGAATGTCATATTCCTGAAACTGTTGATTTCAGCTTTGGGGTATGTACCGAAAGGGGTCGCCGTTCTGCCCTGGATGCTCTTGATTGTAGGCATTGCCAGAGTTGCCCGCAAAATAGACAGCATCATTGCCCGCGTGGGCCTAAACCCCGCCCTTACCGGAGACGGGCTTGGCCGCGGACTTCCCGGCATGGTAGCTTATGCAGTTGTCAAGGGCATCGGAAGCTCCATTGCAAAGGCCGCCGGACATTCTGTTGGCAGCAAAAGCAGACAGGGTGGCGGCTCTGGCGGAAGTTCCTCGGAACCACGCACCAATCCGCGCACACCTCCTCCGCCGCCTCCGCCTGGCAGTGGCCCTGGTGGTGCTGGCACTCCGTCTGGACCTGCCGGCGCAAGTCAACAGGCAGGAACACAGACAGACCCCCGTTTTGCTTCTACTCAAGCCGGAGTATTTGTTTCCAATCAGGCTGTGCAGAACGGCGTGCCCAATGTGGATGAAGCACCCCAGGGCGGTAGTCATATAGCCGGAGCGGAGCAACCAGCTGCTGAGCGTAAGAGCGGCAAGGCTCCGACAGTCCATACGCATGGGACAAGGCGCAGTTCTGTTCCCCCGGAGGCACGGGGGTCCCGCAGCGTCAGGCCCTATACTGCCGCCTTTATACGGACTGGCAGTGTGAATAACGAGGCCTCCAAAGTAACGGCAGACCATACTGCCACTTCGAAGGATGGAACACTCCGGCCGCCAGTTGCTCCCCCACATGATCTGAAAACCGGCAAGCGGCCCGCCAGCACTGCCGGAGCCCGCAGATCTACTATGATGTCTGGGGCAACCACCATGGCCAGCACAGAACGCACGGCGCACACCAGTACCCGTGAAGCCCTGCGGGAGCGTCCATCACTCCAACAGGGTCGGACACCGAAGATTCCGACGCCTCCCGGTGTCGGTGGTGGTGAAAAGCCGGGGGATCACCCACCGTTTGCTTCGGCAGGGACCGTCTCTCACAGCACAGATGCTGTATCTCATATGAGTGGTGCTGCATCTGCTGTAACAGAGGACGCTGTGGCCCGTCCTCCGGTCGGAAGCCGGAAACCGCCTGAAAATGGCGCTCCCACCCCCGGAATGGCAGGAATACGGGCACCTGTTGGCGGCGATCCATCTTACGGTGGTAAAGCATCTTCCTCCGGTACGGCAGGAAGGCATACCGCCTCCCCCAAGCCACATACCTCTTCAGGCGGTGAAGGTGTTTTGCCGGATATGGCAGGAACGCCCCACTCCACGGCAGGTCATTCCCGGATCAGCCATGTTGTACCTCCGACCGGAACAGTAGGGACGGTATCTGCTGCCGGACATAAGGCACATTCGGCTGCAAGTGGCTCTTCTCTGTCCGGAACGGCAGGAACGCGCAGACCTGGCAAGGCGGGAGGGCCTTCAGCGAAAGCCCAGACGCCTTCCGCAGCATCGGCAGGAACTACTCCGCAAGGAGCCGACACCTCTCCAAAGGTGAACCGCGGCACCAGACGTATGAAAGGTGGTGTGCCGTCGACACCGGGCAGACCGGGAAAGACATCAAAACCCAGAAAGAAAAGGAGTGAGTCATGAGTAATCAATCTTCGGCGGGCCAAAAGGCGGTCCGGGCGGCTGCTGCCGCTGTAAATATTGCACGAGGAGCAGCTGCGGGCGGCGTCTATGGCGCTGCCGTGGAGGCTGCAAAGTCATTTCTGCCGGAACTGATCCGGCTTTTTGTTATCCTCCTGTGCGTTGTGCTTCTGGTCCCGATGCTCGTTTTTACGGCACTTCCCAATATCCTATTCGGCTACTCCAGTTCTGCCGATCAGGAGATCATCGACTTCACCGCATCCGCTCAGGAGCTTGACGGGATATATCAAAATCTGGACAGCTACCAGCAGCCCGCGCTTTTGCGTCTGATAGACAGTATTCTTCCCAACTTCTGGTCCGATACAGGGCCGCTGTATGATGATTATCAGGTAGATCAGGAGTTGGGATACATAAACAAATATTGGCTGATGGCGATTGGCTCAGTCCGGTACAAACAGGACCTTTACACCATGGATGAAAGCGCTATTGAGGACATGATGTATGGCCGCCTGACCTACTCCACCTCCCTGATTGACCGCATCCTGAACATCTCGGTCCGTGATCTGACAGCCGAGGAATACATGGATAAGCTGAACTTTACTCAGGAGGAGCGGGACTGGGCGGCACTGCTCTATTCCACACTGGCGGAGGATCAAAGCCTGTCCTATGGGGACAGTGACGGGGACGGTTACTACAACACGGACTATGGAGACATCACTTTTTCTGATGCGGAGACACCGGTTGTCTACTATAACCAGACCGATTCCCGCTGGGGAAATAAGATGTACGGCAAGTCCGGCACCATCGGAGAGGCCGGCTGCGGCCCCACTGCCCTGGCGATTGCCGTGGCCTCGCTGACAAGCAATCAGGTAACGCCCTACGATGTGGCCCAGTGGTCTGTGGTAAACGGATACCGCTGCGAGGGGAACGGGAGCTATCATAGCCTGATTCCCAGCGGTGGCGCACATTATGGGCTGACCGTTACTGGGATCGGGAACAACAGCAAAAAGCTGGTGGACGCGCTCAAGGAGGGGAAACTCGTTATCGCCATTATGTCCAAGGGCCATTTCACCAGCTCCGGCCACTTCATCGTCTTGCGGGGGGTGACCGAGAGCGGAAAGATTCTGGTGGCAGATCCGGCCAGTGTGAAGCGGAGCAATCAGGCGTGGGAGCTTGGGATCGTCGTCAATGAGGCATCCCGTCGCGCCGGCTCCGGCGGTCCCTTCTGGGTCATGTCCGCTTAGGTGGTTTTTATGATGCAACAAAAAATGTGTAGAATGACACAGCTCCGCCTGCGCTACGGCATCTCGCAAGCAGACTTGGCAAAGGCGGCTGGCGTCTCCAGACAGCTGATCAGCCTGATCGAACTTGACACGGCCAGCCAGAGCAAAGGCCATGAGGCATTGCTCCGGCGGGCCTTTGCCGCCGTTATTGAATCCCGGCGGATGGCGCTGGACAGTCTGGCATGTGAGTTAGACACTACCACATGGCTATTTTCGATGTCCAAGGAGGACGACGAGCATGGATTCTGAAACTTATTACATACCAGTCAACTATACCGATGCGGGAAAGCTGTTCGGACTCTTTGAGATCCGAAACGCAATCGAGGCGGTTGTTCTGGGGGTGCCAGTCCTGGGCCTTTGCACCGCACTGCTACCCTTTACGATCACCTGGAAAATCATTGCGACACTGTGCCTACTGGTGCCCATCGTAGGCTTTGCGCTGATCGGTCTGAAAGACGACAGCTTGACCCGTTATTTGAAAATCTGGTGGACCTGGCGCCGGCGGCGCCGGGTCCTGACCTATCGCGGAGAGGTGAACGCCCATGAATTTGAAAAACGCTATCTTCGGTGGTTCTGTCACCGGAATCAGTGACCGCAGCGGAGCCTATGACGGAAGTATCCAGGCTTGGCTCCCCATCAAGGATATTGTCCAAGGGGTGGTCGTCACCCGGGACAAACGCTTTGTCAAAATATTAGAGCTGCTCCCCGTCAATTTTTATACTATGTCCAGTATGGACAAGAGCGCCGGCATAGAAGACTTTGCTGCCTATCTGAAAATCGCACCTGCTAATCTTCAAATCAATGTCCTGACCCAGCCCTTTGACCTGGACGGTTATCTGAAGCTGCTCAGGGGCTATCTGGAACGGGAAACCAACGAACAATGCCGGCTGATGCTGGAGGAGAGCATGGACTATGTGCCTCAGCTGGTGGAGCGGGAAGCCATCACCCACCGATTTTTCCTGTCCTTTTCCTATGATCCGTCCATGAAGGCCGCGGACCACACCCCAGAAGCCATTGCGGCCGTGCTCAACGAAAAGGCGGAAGTGGCCCGAAGATATTTGGACCGGTGTGGTGTGGCTGTTTTGGAGCCGGAATATGCAGACAATTTCATTTTGGAGCTGTTCTACAAACTCATCAATAAGCACACCTCCCAGCACCTCCGCCTCCCGGATGGGGTATTCGATATGTTGGGGATGGTACACGGCGTCTATGATGAAGAAACCCTCAAGGTACTGGATACAGCAGCTGGGGAAAGTTCCGAAAAAAAGAAACGGAAATGGTTCTCCCGAAAGCAGGCTTCCCAGCTCTCCCGTCTGGAGGCCGGAGCCACCACCATTCCGGATCTGATCGCGCCGCCTGACATAGATACCCACCATGCCGACTATCTTCTGCTCGATGGGGTATATCATGCCTATCTCTATATCAGCGGCTATGGCTACTCAACAGTTGTAGGGAAAGGCTGGCTCACACCCCTGATTGAAGCCGGGGAGGGAGTCAGCCTGAGTTTTCATCTGGTCAAACAACCCCGGGAAAAGACGGTCAACGCCATCGGCCAGACGACAATGATTAACCGCTCCCGGATGCGAGATGTGGGCGATACCCGCCAGGATTTCGAGGAACTGGGGGATGCCATTGGTGCAGGGCTGTACCTGAAGGAGGGAATGAACCGGGAAGGCCAGGATTTTTACTATATGCACACCCTGATCGAGGTCGTTGCCGATGACCCGGAAACTCTGGAACAGCGGGTGACGGCGGTAGAGACCTTGTGCGTGGCCTCCGATATGCTGGCCAAACGGTGTGAGTATAAGCATGAGGCAGCGTTTTTGTCGTTTCTGCCGCTGCTGATCTCAGACCCGGACATTGAGCGAAAAAGCCGCCGGAACGCCCTGACCTCCGGTGTGGCTGCCTCGTTTCCTTTTGCCTCCTTTGAGCTGAGCGATCAGAAGGGTATCTTCCTTGGCCTGAACCTCTACAACCGCTCCCCGGTATTCATCGACCTGTATGATGACTACAAATACACCAATGGCAACTTTGCCGCGTTCGGCAACAGCGGCGCGGGCAAATCCACCCTGCTTCAGAGCATCGGCAAGCGGCTTCGGGAGCAGCAGCGGAAGGTAATCTACATCGTCCCGGAAAAGGGCCATGAGTACCGTCCCCTGTGCGAGGCGGTGGGCGGCCAATTTGTCAAGCTGGGGCCATCTTCTCCAGACTGCATTGGCCTGATGGACATTCGACGGCTGAAAGCATCTCCCTACGCAGCTCAGAACGGAGGCACTCGGCGCCGGGAATCCCTGCTGGCAGAGAAAGTTTCCTGGCTCTCCGTATGGTACTCGCTCCAGAAACGCAATTTGTCGGAGGAGGACATGAATTATATCGACGCCTCCCTGATCGAGTGTTACGGCCGTCGGGGGATCACCTTTGACAATGCCAGCCTGTTTGAGGAGGATGGCACAACCATCAAAGAGATGCCCGTCATCCAGGAGTGGTACGACATCCTGCGGGAAAAGCCGGAGACCAAGCACCTGTCGGTGATCCTGACCCGCTATGTATCCGGGTCGGCCGCCTCCATGGGCGGGCATACCAATGTGGACACGGAAAACCCCTACATCGTGATCGACCTGACCGATATTCCCGATGACCTTCAGCTGGCGACCGTGTACGCAGCTACCGGTTTTGCCACCGACATCACCGTGCAAAACGGGGATGTGGGAACGGCCCTGCTCTCTGACGAGCTGTGGAAGCTCCTGGGGGCAAACTCCAATCCTCTGGCCGCCGACTACACCATGCGTATGGTAAAGCTGATTCGCTCTCAGGGCGGCATTGCCGGCGTCACCTCCCAGGGCATGGCCGATATGATGGCGCTTGACGGCGGCAAGTACGGGAAAGGTATTTTGGACAGCTGCCGCGTGAAAATCATCATGCAGATGGAGGAGCAGGAGGCCCGGTTGATTCAGGGTATCCTCAATCTGACTGAGGAGGAGACCAAGATGATCACCCGTTTCCGCCGGGGTGAGGGCCTGCTCTGCATCGGCCACAACCATGTCCCCATCGCCGTCCATGTGTCCCCCAGGGAGTATGAGGCCATTACCACTTCGCCCACTGACCTGCGGGCCAGAAATACAGATTGATTACGAGTGGAGAGACACATTGCACAGTGTCTCTCCACTCATATACAACATCAACGCTTTGAAAGAATGAGGGAACAAAGTATGACGGATCAGAAAAACCATATTCAGAGGATTCAGGGAATCACCTTTGAAGCCTACAAGGCCAGCGGGCGCATAGCGGTTTTGCTGGAAAACGGAGATGCTTCATCTGAAGCCCTGGCAAAAGAGCTGGAGCAGGCGGCCGCTCAAATCGAACAAGGAGCGGTAGAGCTCCGCACCCTTTGCGCTCACTATCAGCTGCCACTTCCGCCAGTGGGACAAAAGCCCGCTCTGGAACCTCTGAACATCGCCGGCCGTGCAGAGTGCAACGAATTTGGCTGGCTCCATATTCAGCTCAACTCACTGCTTCCCAACTGCCGCTTTGCAAGTCCCCTGTGGATCACAGACACCATAACCAGGCTCTTGGATCGGTTGGAGCGGAGAGAGGGAAAACTTCCTTTATTGGAGACAGCCCTTCTGGTGATCGACGAACACTGTGACATCTCCGCCCGGCAGGTCTATGACCAGGACAACAAGGGGTGGAAGGCTATCTCAAACGCGCTCAAGGGCCGGGTCGTGGCGGATGATGACCAGTACAGCTTGGGTGTGTGCCTGCTTTCCAGTCGCTCGCCGGAAGAGGCCTGCCACATCTATGTGCTCCCTGTTCAGGATGCCGGGGACTTTTTCTTTTTGCGCTCCGACCAATATCCCCTTTCCCGCTGACCTAGAGGTACATCGGTCCGCCTGATGGCAGTGTACCATCGGTTACAGCGGCGGGCAAATCTTCGCTTTTATCCGTTACATACAGCATACGATTTCAAACCGGACCATCGGGGCATCCCACCGCAGGATGTAACCGATGGTCCGGGCACATTTTTCTGTCTGCACCGGCGTTTTACACGGTGCTTCATCCGTTACATTGAAAATTTGTAGATGTCCTATGCTACCTACCGATACAAACAGACCACAAATCTGAGAGGAGGGCTACCATGCTCTATGACCGCAGGGATTTTGGCCTGCTCCGTCTGGCCGGGGCCTATCAATGCCTCCCTCTGGCCCCGCTGCGGACTCTTTCCTCCCTGAAAAACCTTTATCGTGAGGCGGAGCTCCTGTCCAAACTGGGCCTGTTGAGTTTCTCGCGCAGCAATCAATACCTGATGCCCTCCCCGGAGGGCTATCAATTTTTGTCATCTATGGAAATAGGCTGCCATGCCCCCACCAAACGCCCCTATGCACAAAGTCCCGCCCTGCGCCGGCGGTTAGAAGTAGGAACAGTTCTGCTCACCTGTCTGGGGGCAGGAATTGAGCCGGCCTATGACAAAGTAGACCGCTTAAAACACCAGCCGGTTTTTCTCCCCGCTTTCGCTCTGCGCGGTGGGGACGGCAATCTGATGAACGCCGCCAGCTGTGTCGGCTTTGGCCACTGGGGAGACCACGCATATCTCCTCCAATATGTCAGCCGGCAAACGCCCGGCTTTTTTATGAACAACGAGCTTTCCCATCTCTATAACCTGGCAAGCGTGTTCAGCGAGCGTCTGGACACGCCCCAGGTTCTTCTTTTGGCCGGAGAGCGTTACCGGTCTATTTATGAAGTGATCTCCGCCCCGACGCCATCGGAGCGGAACGGGAAAAAGGGCTTTACCGATTACAGTCAGGCCTATCCACGACTTGGTATCCCGGTATCTCTGGTTTCCTGTGACGATACCGGGGTCATGCAGCTGGCGATCATGCGCCAGATGGACTATCGCTCCCGTATCGCGCAGGCCGCCTTTGGAGCCAGATGGAAACCGGAGGATGACCGTCTCCCGGAAGCAGACGGCCATGTGGACGGCAATCCTCTGGTGATTGCTGTGGATATGGACCTGCGCCGCTTGGAGCGGGTCTGCCGTGACGCCTGCCAACAGGGACGGCGCGAAATCCTTGTGGCCGCCTTGGAAGGTCAGATGTCCGGCCTGCTTCTGGATCAGTTCCCGCGCGGGTCGCCGGTCAGAGCCCTTCGCATCAACACACATGTGCTGGCGGCGGCTTTTGGTGAGGGTTTCTCTACGGGCGATCCATGGCCGGATGAGCCGCTTCGATGGAAAGGCGGGCTGATCCATGTTTAGGCTGTCGGACAAGCTGGCCAGACTGGAGGACCGCATTGCGGGCCGCTGGGGAAAGAAGCTGGACCGCTTTTTTGACCGACACAAGGGAAAGTGGAAATTTTACATTCCACTGGGATTGTTTTGCTGGTACTTTTACGGAATGCTCATTAACTCCGTTCATCTGGGGATCAAATCCACCTTCAACGCGACCGGCGAGCCCGTAGGCTCCATTTGGATCGTCAACCCGTTCCGTAATCTGCTGGCTGTCTTCACCCCCACAGGTCTGGGGGTCACGGCAATTTGCCTGATCCTCTTTTGTCTCATTACCAAAAAGGGCTATATCTGGTTTTCCGGCTACAAGTTTGTCCGGGATAAACGCGGCTTTGACATCCTGCCCGATGGCACACACGGCACCTCCGGCTTCATGTCCAAAAAAGAACAGGAGAAGATTTTGCTGACCGGCCCAATCTCAGAGCTTTCCGGGACGCTTCTCGGTAAGCTGAAGGACGATCCGGACGATGATGACAAGTACGCTGAGTACGTGACGCTGCGCCCCAATAACGGCTTGACGGAGCACATCATGGTGTACGGCGCCACCGGCGCGGGCAAGACCCGGGGCTTTGTGAAACCCTTTATTCTCCAATGTGCCGACAAACGGAGCACGCAGGAGAGTCTGATTTGTGTTGATCCAAAGGGAGAAGTCTATGAGAGTATGTCCTCGTTTCTCCGGGAACAGGGCTATGAGGTCCGGATGTTCAACCTTCTGGACATGGAAAACAGCGACGCCTGGAACTGCCTGAGCGGGATCGAGAAGGACAAGGATCTGGTGCAGTCTATCGCGGAGGTTATCATCAAGAACACCTCCAACGCCAACGAGCGGCAGGACTTTTGGGAAAAGGCGGAACTCAATCTGCTCATGGCCCTGATGCACTATGTTGCCACCCAGACGATCCCCGGTACCACAGAGCTTCTCCCCATTCAGCAGCGGTCTCTCGGGGCCATTTACCGGATGCTCTCCAATGAATCCTTTGCAGATTTGGAGCGACGCTTCGAAGCACTGCCCAAAGGCCATCCTGCGCTGGCCCCCTATGGTATTTTCAAGCTGGCCAACCGGCAAATCTGGGGAAACATCGCCATTGGTCTGGGCAACCGCCTGTCCGTGTTCCAAAACCCTCTGGTAGATAAGATTACCTCTTACAATGAAATCGATCTGACACTTCCCGGGCAAAAGCCCTGCGCCTATTTTTGCTGTATCTCCGCTCAGGACTCCTCGCTGGAGTTCCTAAGTTCTCTGTTCTTCTCCCAGCTTTTCGCCCGTCTCATTGAGTACGGCAGGCGCCACGGCAAGCATGGGCGGCTGCCCATGACGGTCAATGTATGTTTGGAAGAGTTCTGCAACATCGGAAAACTCCCGGACTTCAAACGAGTACTCAACTTCTGCCGCGGCTCCGGGATATTCTGTCAGCTCATTGTGCAATCCATCCCCCAGCTTCAGGACCGATATCCAAAAACAGAGTGGGAGGAGCTCATCGGCTGTACGGACATCCAGATCTGCCTTGGGTGCAACGATGTGGATACCGCGACCTACATCTCGAAAAAGTGCGGCATGGTCACCATCAAGGTGGAGAACAACCAAATGCCGCTTTTGCCGCTCTTTTCTCCAGTTTATAATTCCACCCGGCCATACAGCCAGACCAAAAGCAATACGCAGCGGGCCCTCATGCTTCCCGATGAGATCATGCGTATGGACAACCGTGAAAGTCTGGTGCTGCTCCGTGGTCAAAAGCCGCTGAAGCTTTACAAGATCACACCGGACGAGCATCCCCGTTTCCAATGCCTGCATGATGTGCGTGTGTCGGACTATATACCACAGTGGCGCCGTTGGGAGGAAACGCCCAAGTCCTCAACAGAAGCCTGTGGCAGGAAGGAGGCGCCTGTGCCGCCTCCAGCCGCCACAGAGTCCGTTCCACACGAGGAGACACCGCCGCCCACGCCACCTATTGGCTCCGAGCTGTCCCCTCCGCCCCCAGCTGCAGCTCCCAAAGAGCCAATCCAGCCAAAGGACGGGCGAGCCCCTGTGCAGAAGTATGACTACGGCCTTTTGGACACGGAGCCGGAGGATCGCTCCACGCAGCTTCCGGCCACCGATTCCCCCTACGGGGCGTTTGATCTGATCGAGATGTCGCCCGACGAAGTGGGCGGACCATAATCTGGAGGGGACGCACTGCTCTGCGCCCCCTCCTCCCTTGTAAAAAGACCGCCAACAGCAAGCAGATTCCCAAGATTGAAAAAGGAGTGAATCATCATGAAGGCAGCCCCTATGACAAAAAAACCGTCTTTCCCGCTGATGAAGCAGGGGGACATTCAGAATATCTACCATTTGCAGATGCCCCGGTGGCTGTTTACCGATCCCCAATACATGGGGCTCTCCCTGGAAGCTAAAGTAGCATACACCTTTTTGCTCAACCGCTTTCAGCTCTCCCGACTCAATGGCTGGATCAATGATGATGGTGAGGTATTCATCGTCTACACACGCCGTTCTCTGGCCAGCGAAATGCAGGTGAGCTATCACAAAATCATTGAGGCGATGAAAGAACTGTCCTCTGCTGGACTGATCTGGGAGCGCCGGTGCGGCCGCGGAGATGCCAATCAAATCTACCTTGCCTTGGTGGAACACCGGGAGATGGTGGGCGGCAGCGCCCCATTTGTCCCCCAAGAGCACGAGGCCGCCGGAGGGAAGGGAACGACACCCACAGACGGATCGGCCTTGGATGACAGGCCATCCGGGCAGGACCAGCTTCCGCCGAAGCTGTCAAATGCAGGGGAATACCCCGCAGCGCCAAGAAGTGCGGAAACGGAACCTCTTACACCCACCCTGCCGGAGCAGCAGAGCCTTGAGTCCGGTTTAGAAATCCCGCCCACAGACTTCTTGAGGTCCCAAACCGGAACTTCAAGAGGAGCAGAAACAGAACTTCCAGAAGTTGACCAGCGGGACCCCAGTTATACTGACCTGAAGCATACTGAACGGATTCATACTGAATTCAGTCTGTCCGTTCCGCCTGAAACCGGAGACCGGATGGACGGACTTGGGCCATGGTGGAGAAATCTATCCGAGCAGGAACAGCTCGCGCAGATTCTGGAGAACTGTTCGCTGTGGGTCTTTGATTTGGAAACAGCAAAAGTGTTTGAAAATGCCATCGAGCGGCTGTTCTACACGCAGGAATACCGGATTGGGAAAGCTGTCCTGCCTCAGGCCAATGTGCGCTCCCGCCTGTGGGATCTGGACAGCACCATCCTTCAATCCGTAGAGGGAAAACTCCGTCAAAACCAGCGTGCTGTCAAAAATTCGACCGCCTATACCATGGCGGTCATTTTTAATGCCATCTGCGAATCGCAAAGTGATCTTCTGCTCGACCCCTATCTGAACAGTATAGGCGGTTATCCCGGCGACGGAGTGTGAGAGGGGGCGGGGCAAATGCTTTTGACGAAAGATCAACGGTTTCTTCTCGGTGTGCTGCGAGAGACGGGATGGATGCGGCGGGATCAGTTGCTTCCCCTCATGCGGCTTTATGATCCCGCCAAAGTTCAGTCTCACTGCGAGGCCATCCTGCGGCACCTACGCTACGCCGGAGAGCTGATCCCCATGGACGACGGGTTAATCTGTCTGGCGGAGCTCCGGGGAAAGGGTGTGGATCATGCGATGCTGTGCGCCCTTGATATTCTCCTCTCGCTGGCGTCTGGACCGCCGATTCAGCTGACCAGCCGGGTGCCACCCTATAAGCTGTGTTTTCTGCTGGAGCGGGAGGGCGGGCGGATCGACGCCTTCGCCGTGTTGCCGGTGGAACCAGGGCGGGAGTCAATCACCGATATTCTCCTGGCCCAGCAGCCCCAAAATGTGACAGTGCTCCTGTTTCTCACGAGTTTGGAGCAGCATCAGCTTCTGCATCTGCGCCAACGGCACTACTTTGTCGTCCGGCAGGACGGCAGGCTGCGGTTTTTTAAGGGGGGTGAGGCCAGTCAATGACACCACAGCAAGCACAATAGCCCAATCAGAAAGGAGCCAGATTATGAACTATACAGAGCACGATGAATCCATGGACAGTCTGGGTTTGGACGGCATCACGGCTTCGCCCGAAGGCATTTCTCAGGAGGCACCGGCCTTGGAGAATATCAGTCCCACCGAAGATGGAGCGGAGTGCATAGCCCCCGTTCCTGAGGCCAATGCCTCGGAGGAGGTGACCATCCCAGTAGATCAGACGGAAGAAGGTTTGCTGGACCCGCCTGAAGACCCACCGCTTTCTGACGAGAGCGAGCAGTCTGATGAGGCAGGGCCGGAGGACACAACTGTGGAAAAGCCTAAGCGCAAACGAGTTTCCCGCAAAAAGGCGGCAGAGTCTTCCACAGAAGCTACATCCGACAGTGCCAAAGAATCCGGGGAAGAAGATGCCTCCAGCGACGTTTCGGAGCATTTGAGTTCCCAAGAAGCCGATATGCCAGAACATGATGGCGATCAGGATATGGAGACGGATGCCTTTGTTCTGAATGAGGAAGAAGCATTGTCCTCCTCTCCTCTGGAGAACGCGGACGCTGGTGATACGGCAGACACCGCAGTAGAAGAGCCGGAGCCCACCGTGCCACCCAAGGCGCGGACGGCGCGGCGCACAGCATCGGCTGCCAAAGCAGTCAACAGGCCGAAAAAGGAGTTTGTCAGCAAGCCGCTGGAGAATAAGCCGACGCTCCTGTCTCTGGACCTGAACAAGCTGGACCAGGAGCTGTCTGAAGAGGGCCGGAATGAGTGGAATGCCATCTACGCCTCCTACCGTTCCAAGTCTATTTTGACAGGTCGGATCATGGGCGTTGACTCCCACTCCTTTACCGTCCGCAACCGGGAGAGCGGGCAGACCGAGCGGCGCAGGATGCTGTGTGCCGTCATCATTAACTACCGGGTCAAGGTGCTGATCCCGGAAACTGAGATGTGGTACCCCGGCCAGGAGCGGCCACCCTATGTGCTTCGCAATATGAGCGGCGCAGAGATCGACTATACCATTCTGGATATAGACCGTGAAGGCGGTGTGGCTATCGCCTCCCGCCGTCTGGCTTTGACAGCACAGAGACACTTCTTCGATACCATCAAGGGAGGGCGGAACATTGGCGACAGGCTGACCTGCCGCGTGCTGGCCGTGGGACCAAAGCGGTGTCTGGTGGAGTGCGGAGGCAGGGACATGAGCCTGAGCCAGAAGGATCTCACCTATACTGCCACCCCTGATCTTCGGACGCGCTATCACCCCGGTCAGACTTTGAACTGTGTTCTGAAGGAGTACGACCGCAGAGAGGAACAGTTCTGGGTTTCGGTAAAGGAGACGGTAGACAATCCCTTTTTCGGAGCGCTCCGAAGGCACCCCATCGGGAGCCGCCGGCAGGCGGTCATCTCCGGAAAATACGGCGGCGGCGTATTCTGCACGCTTTCAGATGAAACGGTGTGTCTCTGCCTCTACTCCACCCGGCACTCTGATCTGGACTTCCATGTGGGAGACACAGTCATTCTGGCAATCAAACAGTTTGACTATGACCGCTGCCTGATCTATGGCCGCATCCTCTCCAAGTGGTGAGCGAAATGGCGGATGAAAAGCGTCTTCTGGAAGACCTTCAGAAGCTCGTGGGCTACCCCTATCTCTCGGATCTGAGACTGACGTGCAACCGTGAGCGTATATGTCAGGCCCTAAAGCAGCTCAAAGCGGAAGATTATCCCCCGTGCCAGTGGCAGGACGCCGCTCATTATCTGATTTCCTAATGCACAGACCAGCCATCTTGTGCGTTGTGACAAAAAAAGCAAATGCCCGCAGGCTCACATCTGAAGTGTCCTGCGGGCGTTCCGCTTGCAAATTTACGCAGCTTGTGTAAATGAGAGTAGAGTTGTATAAAGTCATGCAACTTTTTACGGATGTACGCTATTTGTAGAGAGAACATAAATAGGGAAATGCCTGCTTAAAGATATAAACTCTTATTTCAAACTTCATCTTGACGTATTTCCGGTCGGCTATTATACTAATTGTATCAGAAATGGTTTCTGCAAGAGACGAGTGATGGTTCAACGCCACAGCAAGATAAAAATTGCCCTGAGAACCTGCTTAGCAAGTAAGCCTCCCTAAAAAATATGATTTGACAATCACTCATATATCCGCTATAATGAGCATAGAATAGGATTGTGGTATTTGAGTATCACAGTTTGGGCTGGCTGAAAAGCCCTGGTCCACCGAAACGGCGGGGAATTTCCCCGCCTTTTTTATTTGTTTGAAAAGAGAGAAATGGCAATGTCGGAAAAGATTCTGAGTATTTTCATAGATGAGTCCGGTGACTTTGGACCTTATGAGTACCATGCCCCTTATTATTTAGTGGCGATGATTCTCCATGATCAACAT
>JAXYYF010000168.1:0-6033 GCA_037419475.1 bacterium | reverse complement strand
CGGGGCGGTAGACATAGCCCGCCTGACAGAAGCGGCAGCCGCGGATGCAGCCGCGGAAGAGCTCGAGCGTCGTGCGGTCCTGCACGATCTCTGTGGAGGGCACAATCGTCTTTGCAGGATACCACGCCTTGTCCATATCGCGCATGATGCGCTTGGTGACGACGTGCGGCGCGCCGCCGATCGGCGTGATGGATTTCACCGTGCCGTCGTCGTTGTAGTCGATCTCATAAAGGCTGGGGACATAGATGCCGTCGAGCTGCGCAGCCTTTTGAAGAAACTCCTGCTTCGTCCAGCCCTCGCGCCGCGCCTTCCGGTGCAGCTCGATGAGCTCGACATTCATCTCCTCGCCCTCTCCGATCTCGGCGATGTCGATGAAATCGGCGATCGGCTCGCAGTTGAACATCGCCGTGCCGCCGGCGACGACCAGCGGCGTGAGCTCCGTGCGCTCGGAGGCGTGGATCGGCACGCCCGCCAGATCGAGCATGTTGAGCATGGCCGGAAACGCCATCTCATAACCGACGGAAAATGCGATGATGTCAAAATCACGGATAGGGTCGCCGGACTCAAGCGCGTAAAGCGGCAGCCCCGCCTTGCGCATCTCCTCCTCCATGTCGCCCCACGGCGCGTACACACGCTCGCACCACACGCCCTCCATGTTGTTCATGATACCGTAGAGGATGCGCATACCGAGGTTCGACATGCCGATCTCATAGGTATCTGGAAAGCAGAAGGCAATGCGGGTATCGACCTGCGAGAGATCCTTCATCACCGTGTTATATTCACCGCCCACATAGCGCGCAGGCTTCTGCACGCGGGGCAGGATGCGTTCCAATCGTTTGTCCACAGTCAGGCTCCTTCAATTTCAAAGCGTTGACCGTATTCTACACGCTTTTCCCTCCGCGTGCAAGCCCCAGTTGCCGCAGCAGGCCCCAGAGAAGGCCGAAGGCGGCAAAGACGAACAGATAGCCGCTGCGCAGCGCCAGCGAGAGCTTCAGTCCCAGCGCGCACAGGGCAAGCGCACAGACAAGGCTGACCACCGCCGCGATGCGCTCCCCCGCCGCCGGGCCGAGTGCAAACGCCGACGCCAGATACAGCGCCCGCGCTCCATCGAGCGGCAGAATGGGCAGAAGGTTGAACGCGGCAAGCACCAGATGCGCGCCGGCAAAGACGAACGGCCATTCCCACGCCGTCCACAATCCGAGACCTGCAAGCCCCGCCGCGCAGAGCAGATTGACCGCCGCGCCCGCGAGCGTGACGACCAGTTCCCGCCCATACGAAAGCCGTACAAGCGCCGGCGCGTCGATCTCCGCGCCAAGCGCCGTCAGGCGCATTCGCTTTACAGCAACTCCATAGTGCCGCATGGCGGCGAGATGCCCCGCTTCATGCAGCGCTGCCGCGCACAAAATCGCCACGACGGCCATCACCGGCGAAACAATGACGGCCAGCACAATAAGCAGCCAGAATCCCGCGCTCACATGCGCCCGCCCCCGCTTATGCCGCATCGGTGAGATAGCCGATGGGATCGAGATAGCTCGCGCCGTTATGCAGCTCAAAATGGAGGTGAGCTCCGGTGGCGTTGCCGGTCGCGCCGACCTCACCGAGCACCTCCCCCATCGTCACGCTTTGATCCGGACCGACCGTGATGCGGCTGCAATGCGCATAGAGCGTCTCAAAGCCGCCGTCGTGCCGCACGGTCAAATATTTTCCAAGCACCGTGCTCTCCCCCACCACGCCGACCGTTCCGCCGGCGAAGCAGACAAAGTCCGTTCCCTCGTCTGCCGCCAGATCGACGCCGTAGTGAAACGCCTCCGCCCCGCCGTTCGGATCCTCGCGCCAGCCGAAGGAGGAGGTCAGCGTCCCCGCCAGCGGCGGCGCATAGGAAAACGGAAGCGCCGGGTGCTCCGCCGAGGCATGCTCCGGAAGCTCACGCGCAGCAGTCTCCGTCTCCTTGAGCTCCGCGCGGCCGCCGACCTCCTGCGCCTGCTCGTCACCGAACACGGCGATATAGGCTTCCCCCAGCGACTCGGCAAAGCGCTGCGGTGCAGCTGCGGCATGGCCGATGGCAGAAAAAGCGGAAACAAAGTCCGCGTCCCGCACGAGCCACTGGGCCAGCGTTCCGCGAAACGCCGCGAGATTCCCCGGCAGAACCAGCTTGAGCACGACGAGCAGTGCGAAAAACACCCCGCAGACCGACGACTGCACAAGGCGGCGCGAGAGCACACGCTCCGCGCTTTTCTGCCGGCGCGGTGCCGAGCGGTGCGCCGGTATGCCGCCGCTCATCCGCGCCGCAGCACGCCGCCGACCTCGATCCCGCATCCATTTTTGAAGTGTTGTCCTCCTCGTCACAGTCACACCCTCCCCACAGCTTGTTTGGAAAAATCTATGCCGTCGGAAATGCGGATATGCCGAAAAAGAGACGGCGGGAGTCCCTGCCGTCTCTTGTCTTTTTGAATAATTACCGTCTCCCGCCCTGTTCCTCCGCGCAGTCGGCGGCCAGCCGCTGGAGCTTTTCCATGCGCGCGTCGAGCCTTGCGCCCATTTCCGCGCACTCGAAGAGCTCCCGGTTCACATTTTCCATCTCCGGCAGATCCTTTTTGTACCGGATCTTATGCTCCAGACTTGCCCACCAGTCCATCGAAATGGTGCGGAACTGCACCTCCACGCGCATCAGCCGCTTCTGGTCATGCAGAAAGATCGGCGTCTCCACGATCAAATGCAGGCTGCGGTAGCCGTTCGGCTTGGGACTTTTGATGTAATCCTTGCGCTCGATCAGGCGGATGTCGTCCTGCTTCAAAAGCGCGTCTGCCAGCTGGTAGATATCCGAAGGGAACGAGCAGATCACGCGCACGCCCGCGATGTCGTTGAGATTTTCCTCGATGCTCTCCACCGTGAGCGGGTAGCCGCGCCGCTGAAGCTTTTCCACAATGCTCTCAGGCGATTTGAGCCGCGTCTTGATCGTTTCGATCGGGTTGCGGTCATACTGGAGTGAGAGCTCCTCGTTGAGCACGTTGAACTTCGTCTCGACCTCCATCATCGCGCAGCGGTAATAGCTCATCAGCTCCCGATAGGGCTGGGCATAGGACTGCACCATCATCGTGATCTCCCGCCGCGGCAGCCTTGAGAGCAGAAACCGCTCCAGTCCGCCGCGATCGTCGTTGTTTTTCAGCGCCATCTTGTCCTTCTCCGTTTCATCTTTTTTTCTGCCTTTTTTATCAGGATAGCACGAAAATATGAACATTTCTATCCGCACTTTCTGTTCACTGCGCAGAAAATATCCGAACAACGTCATCCCCGGTGCAAAAGAAGCGAGCCATATGGCCCGCTTCTTATTCTTCTGTCTTCAGGACTCCGTCCCGCCATTCAAATAGGCCGTCAGCGCCGGAAGCGCTGCTCTCGCAGCCTCACGTCCGGCCAGATAGGCCTGCTGCAATTTTCCGGGGTCTTTTTCCAGCCGTCCCACCGGAAGCTTTCTCTCCGGCCGGATGACAAACACCTCGCCCGCCGCCTCGGCATGGGCAATATCCGCAAGCTCATTGTTATACATGGTGTGCCGCTCCTCCATCGCCTTGACCAGCCACGGATAACGGCGGTATTTCTGCCGCACGAGCGGCAGAAGCTTATTCTCGCCCTTATGGTAGCCTTTTGGCTGGGTGAGGACGGCAACGTTCCGGTCGTAACCGAGACTTTGGAAATAGCGCAGCGGGATCGAATCGGAAATACCGCCGTCGAGCAGCTTCTTGCCGTCGATCTCCACGATCTGCGACACGAGCGGCATGGACGCCGAGGCACGGATCCAGTCAAAGCCGTGATCCGCCCAGCCGGTATACTCATGGTAAACAGGCTTGCCCGTCACCACGTCCGTGCACACAACGTAAAACTTCATGGGATTTTTGTCAAACGCCGCAAAGTCGAAGGGATCACGCCGCAGCGGAACCTCCCCATAGCAGAAATCCGTGCTGAACACGTTGCCGGTCGTGCGCAGTGAGTGGAACGAGCAGTAGCGCTTGTCGCGGCAGTAGCGCGTATTGTAGCGCAGCACGCGCCCGATCTGTCCCGACTTATAGTTGCAGCCGAACGCCGCGCCGGCGGATACGCCGATCGCGCCGTCAAAGGTCACGCCATGCTCCATGAGCACATCGATCACACCGGCGGTAAACAGGCCGCGCATCGCGCCGCCCTCCATAATCAATCCTCTTTTCATTTCGGAAGCCTTCTTTCGTTTGGGGATAAAGCTGCCTGGAGCCTTTTCATTACTATAATACTATAATCTCGAATGTTTCTTTTGTCAAAGGGCAAGCCGCCGATTGACAAGCCGGCGCCGTGCGCGTATGATGTGTGCCGCAGACAAAATCAAAAGCGAGGAGCTTGTTTCAAAATGGCACGATTTCATTTTTCTCCGCGCGGGCAGATGTCCGAATCCCTTCTGACTGCCGCGTTCATCATTCTCTCCGGCGGCCTTCAGGACTCCTACACCTACCTCTGCCGCGGCAAGGTGTTTGCCAACGCGCAAACCGGCAACATCGTTCTCTTCAGCGCGTACCTCTTTGAGGGCGACCGGGCGCGCAGCGCGCGCTATCTCATCCCGGTGCTTTCGTTCATGCTCGGCATCTTTATCGCCGAGTGCGTCCACCGCCGCTGCAAGCACATGGAAAAGGTGCATTGGCGGCAGCTCATCATCCTTGCGGAGATTGCGCTGCTCTTTCTCGTCGGCTTCCTGCCGCAGGAGGTCAACACCGCGGCCAACGCGCTCGTTTCCTTCGTCTGCGCCATGCAGGTGCAGACCTTCCGCAAGGTGCGCGGCCACGCCTACGCCAGCACCATGTGCATCGGCAACATGCGCAGCGGCACCGAGGCGCTGTGCGTCTATTTCCACACACATGACCGTGAGGTGCTGCACAAGTCTCTCACCTACTTCGGCGTGATTGGGCTGTTTGCCGTGGGCGCGGGGCTCGGCGCCGTGCTGACGAAGCACTTTGCCGAGCGCGGCATCTGGGTATCCTGTATTCTTCTGGCCGTCAGCTTTTTCATTATGTTCCTTCGCGAGGAAAACTAAACAGGCCGGGATTCTGCTTTCTCACACACCTCCGGCCATCACGCCTGCGCCGCCATGGAGCAGCACCCGGATGATGCCGCACAGGAGCAGATGTGCCGGATAATAGAAATAGAAAAGATATTTCATCCCGCTGCCGCCCCCGCGCTCACCGTTGTAGCGTTTGAGCAGCGGGATCGTCAGGCACACGAAAAGCTGAAGCGTGCCGTAGAGCGGGTCGATAAATATGACATAGATCAGCGCGTAGAGCGCCGTCCAGCCCATCATGCGCGTCATCTGCCAGCGGAAGTTTCCGCGGTTCCAGCCAAAGTCGAGTATACACAGCACGCCTATGCTGCTCCAGTCTCCCGGAAAGGCAAGAACCGTGAGCAGGACGACCGCAAGCACCTTCTGCCACTGCCGGAGTCCCGCGCGGCTGCCGATACCCAGTCCAACTACGCCCAGAAACAGCGGCCACATCACGCTCGTCTGGTTAAAAACGCCCGTCTGGAACGGCACAAACGGAATGCCGAAGGCAAAATTATAGGCAAAATGTCCGACAACGGCAAACACGAGCAGCCGTCCGGCGTATCTCTTGAAATTATGAGTATGGTAATATCCTTCGGCCGCCATGAACCAGAATACCGGCGCAGCCGTCCGTCCGAGGATATGCAGAAAAATGACCGGCAGAGCCCTCGAATAGCCCGGCCACACGACCCATGCCAGATGATCGACGGTCATCGCCGCCATGGCGATGAGCTTGAGTTCACTGCCGCTCAGTCCCCTATGCATTCGCTCCATGCCTGTCCTCCTCCGCCTTTTGTTTTTTTATTCTACCATCTTTTTCCTCCGGATTCCATTGAAATATCGCACGATATGCTCCCCTGTTCGCCAAAATATCGCACAGATGGCGAAAAATATGAAAAATCGCTTGACTTCATGGTTTTTCCTTGTTATAATCGGTGAGCCGCTTTGAATGGGTAGAAAGCATCGGCTCGTCCGAT
>JAXYYF010000167.1:0-6365 GCA_037419475.1 bacterium | reverse complement strand
CAGCTGTGCACCATTTGCGTCTGCGGTCACTGACGTGGCGCAGCAAAATCTCCTGTCTTTATGGTGAATTTCAAACCTTTAATGCTGAAAAAGCTGATACTTTGCGGCCATGAGCTGTCTCTGACGACGTTCAGAGATCGTGAAATACTCCACCTTTTTCCCCTCGCCGAGCCAGCGATCCATATACGCGCGGAACTCGTCCACCGTTCCCTCCCGCAGTGCATCCTTGGGAAGCGCAAGATACTGCCGCGGCCGTCCGGCGCGTGAGAGCTCGAAGATCGTGTCGCTCTCTGTCACGCGGCAGAGATGCTTGAAGCTCCACTCGCCCGCCTTGCCGTCCTGATTGTAGATCTCGACCGCATCGCAGCCCTCACTGATCTCAATGTGCAGCACAGCGTTGAGATCGTCCATGGTCTGCTCCTTCCGCCCACGGTAGAGCATTTTCAAATACGCCTTCGGGTTGCCGCTGGTATAATCCAGATACCCCTGCTGAAACAGGATCACGCCGATGACCAGCGCGGCGACCTGCGTGACCTTCACCGGATCATCGTGCTTGAAAAATACGAGGGCCGCACCCATCAGCACAGTCATGCCGCACAGCGCAGCAGCTGTGCACCATTTGCGTCTGCGGTCACTGACGTGGCGCAGCAAAATCTCCTGCTCAGCCGCAAGATCATAGTCACTCGCCTTGGCTTCAAATACAAATTTCATAAGCTCTCTCCTACCTATCGTTTCCGTCACTCAAAACGATTCGACCCTTCTACCGGTCTTTTCCTCAATAAACGCGCGAAAGTCTGCGCTGTCACCGACCACGAAGCAGTCCTCGGGAAGAATATAAGCATGCAGCCTGTCGACAAAGAGGAAGTAACGTTCCCGGTAATGGTACAGCCGTTCAAACGCGCTGTACGGCACTGTCGCCGTGGCCTTGTCGCTCGACTGCGTCAGTCCTTCGTCACTGAACTTCATTGTGAGGTTCTCCACCTTGAGCGCCTGCCTTTCCGCGCCCCATGCGTTGAGCCGGCTGCGGAAAAAGCAGAGCACCAGACACAAGCCGCCAAAGAGCAAAAGCGTCGCGGTCAGATCAGATATTTCTCCATCCGACCGCAGCATCAAAATGCCGGACAGGAAGGCGAACAGCCCGACCACAAATCCGAACAATGAGATCACGCGGCCGCTCCATTTACGCGTTGTCTTATCTGCAAGTTTGCTCAGCGCACGGAAATCCTCTTTTCGGTAGCTGTGGTCAAATCGGAGCACAAAATAGTCCATTGTTTCCTCCTGCGTCAAAAAAAACGCCCCGAGCACTGCTGCTCAGGGCGAACCATAGTCCGTGTTACCACCTGTTTTCCCGCCGGATGGGCGGGCACTCATGCACTCTGTAACGGGAGTTCCCGTCCGGCCTACTCTCCCTTCGGCACGGCCGCTCCGCGGCGACTTCACGAACTGCTCCCGGTAGGGCTTGCACCGACCGCCCTCTCTCTGCACCGCGCCTGTCCGCTACTCTTCCACATCTCTACGTTTATTGAGTTGCATTATACCATATTTTTATTTTACCGTCAATATTTCTCTCAGGACAGGCGCAGGATTTCTTTTTTCAGCCTCGCGATGATACGCTTTTCCAGCCGTGAGATATAACTTTGTGAAATGCCGAGGGAGTCTGCGACCTCTTTCTGCGTCTTTTCCTCTCGCCCATTGAGTCCGAAGCGGAGCGTGATGATCTCCCGCTCGCGCTCACTGAGCCGCTCGACAGCCATGCGCAGCAGCTGACGGTCCACATCATCCTCCAAGGGCCGGAGCACCGTATCTCCATCCGTGCCAAGAATGTCGGAGAGCAGCAGCTCGTTGCCGTCCCAGTCCGTGTTAAGAGGCTCGTCAAAGCTGACCTCTGCTTTCTGATTGGCGTTTTTGCGCAGATACATCAGGATCTCATTTTCGATGCAGCGCGAGGCATAGGTCGCCAGCTTGATATTTTTGTCGCTGCGATAGGTGTTGACCGCCTTGATGAGCCCGATGGTGCCGATGGAAATGAGATCCTCAATATTGACGCCGGTATTGTCGAAGCGGCGGGCGATATAGGCTACCAGCCGCAGATTGTGCTCAATCAGCATCTGACGCACCTCAAAATCGCCCTCATCGAGCCGCGCGAGCATTTCCGCCTCCATATCGCGCGGAAGCGGCGGCGGGAGCGTATCGCTGCCGCCGATGTAGAAAATGCCGCTGCGCGGCAGCAGTCCGTGCCGTGCCAGCCACGCACAGAGCTTGTCTCTAAGCCGTTTGAACCAGTCCATGATCCGCCTTCCTTTCCTCCAGCCGCCATACGCCCTGAAAGCCGCCGTCTCCATAGAGCTCCGGTGCCGCGGCGACCAGCCGCCGCCCAAGCTCCACACCGTCCGCGCGCACGCTGTCGCAGTAAAATGCGCGCAGTGTTCCGCTCCCGCCCGCCGTCGTACACGGAAGCAATATGTAGTCGCCATTTTCCGGCAGCAGCGGTCGCAGCGCGCTCTCGCCGATCACAGGAACACTCTCCCCTGTTGCCGGATCACAGAGCAGATTCCCACTGTCGTGCAGCACGCGGAGCGTCACACTCCTTCCGCCGCGTGCGAGCCGCACGCACAGCGTTTCCCCGCCGCCATGCTTCGCTCCGCCGCGGAAAACGGTCGAGAGCAGCAGATAGGTCACGCCTGCCGCACCGAAGAGAATGCCCCATGGAAGCCGGGCAAGGAACACACCGCGCGCCACACGCGCAAGCGAGCCGCAGCACGCGCCGAGCAGCACCACCCCGCCGCCGAGAGCACAGGAGAGCAGCCCGAAGAGCAGCGAGAGCTTCACCCCGCGGCCCGTACCGGAAAAGGCTGCTGCACCCATCGCGGCAAAGGCCGCCGCCATCAGCCACACCGAGCGCGGCAGGAAAAGCTGCAAAACGGCATACACCGCGCCAAGACCGGCGGCCGCCGCAAGGCGCATCCTTGGCAGGGCACGGCCAGCCAGACGTGCGGCGGAGAGCAGCAGAAGATAATCCACTGCCCCATTGACCAGCAGCACAAGATCCCAGTAAACGACCATGTCATTCCCCCCTTCCGTCTGTCTCAGCATATCATGCCGGACAAACGGAAAAGGACGAAACAAGGCCGTCCAGACAAAATGTCCGAACGGCCTGTGCTCTCTTTTATTGTCTTACAGAAACGGCACGATCATACCGGCCAGCAGTGAAACGATCATCACAACGACCAGGATCAGTGCTAAAATACGCGTTTTGCTGCTCATTTGCTCTCTCCTCTCTCGAGAATCCGTTTGATGCCCTTCTCCGCTCTGGCGCGGGGCAGCATGACCTCATGCCCGCAGCCGGTGCACCTGAGCTTGACGTCCATCCCCACGCGCGTGATCTCGAAGATCTTTTCACCGCAGGGATGCGGCTTTTTCATCTCCACGCGGTCGTGAAGCCTAATGTCCATCGGCATGCTTGATCGCCTCCCAGTATTTGGCCGCGGCCTGCTCGACCTTGTTGTCACCGTAACGGTAATAGACGGCATTTTTGATGGGACCCGGCAGATACTGCTGCCTGACCCAGTGATGTGGGAACTCGTGCGGATATTTGTAGCCCTGCTCACGCTCAAGCCCGGTAGAATCCGCGTGGACATTTTGCAGCTCGCGCGGAATATCGCCGGTCTTTCCGCGTTTGACGTCCGCCCACGCCGCGCCGATGCCCTCGACCACGCTGTTCGACTTCGGCGCGGTGGCCAGCAAGATCGCCGCCTGTGCCAGCGGCAGCTGCGCCTCGGGAAGGCCCAGCTGCATCGCGGTGTCCACGCAGGCCTTCACGATGGCGACCGCCTGTGGATATGCCATGCCGATATCCTCGCTCGCCGAACACAAAAGCCGGCGGCAGGGCGTCACGAGATCGCCCGCCTCCAGAAAGCGCGCAAGATAGTGCAGTGCAGCATCCGGATCGCTGCCGCGCAGCGACTTCATCAGCGCCGATGCCATATCATACATGGCGTCGCCGCCCTTATCATAGCGCATCGCGCTGCGCTGCGCCACTTGTAAGGCATCTTCACTTGTCAGCAGAAGCTCTCCGTCCTTCGTCTCCGCCGCCTCATAAAGAAGCTCGCAGGCGTTGATGGCCTTGCGCACATCGCCGCCGCACTGCGTTGCGATCTGCTCCGGCACGCCGTCCTCCCACCGGAGCGGCAGCGGGCTGCGCCCTTTCAGGATGCCGAGCGCACGCTCGACCGCCGGCAGCAGCTCGCGCGGTTCGATCTGCTTGAACTCAAACACCGTCGAGCGTGAGAGCAGTGCATTATACACATAGAAAAACGGATTTTCCGTTGTGGACGCGATGAGCGTGATGGAACCGTTCTCCATGAACTCCAGAAGGCTTTGCTGCTGCTTTTTGTTAAAATACTGAATTTCGTCCAGATACAGCAAGATGCCGCCCGGCGCCATGAGCGTGCCGACGCTGGCAATGATGTCCTTGACGTCCTGAAGGCTCGCCGTCGTTGCGTTGAGACGGTAGAGCGTTTTATTGGTCTTGTTCGCTATGATGTTGGCGATCGTCGTCTTGCCTGTGCCGGATGGGCCGTAGAAGATCATATTTGCGCTCGTCCCCGCATCGATCAGGCGACGCAGTACGCCGTTCGGCCCGATCAGGTGGCGCTGGCCAACGACCTCGTCCAAGCTCTGCGGACGGATCTCATCCGCAAGCGGTCTTGCCATTTGCTCCGTCTCCTCCTCAATTACTGCGGCTGCACTTTTCCGCGTCGATGGCCAGCACGACCATCAGCGCACGCAGCGCATCGGCAGGATCGGCCACATCGATCACATAGGTATCCGTCCAGTTGAAAGGCTCCTTACTGATGGTGGCCACCGTACCGTGCGAGGCGCTGATGATGGTATAATCCCACTCCATAAACTGTCCGTCGACCTCCCAGTCGCTGCCCTCGATCGTAAAGTGCGGCACAAAGAAGCTGAACTCCTTCACGATCTGCCCGATATACTGCTCATACTCGTATAGCTCAAACTTCGGCAGAAAGGTCAACACACGCTGCTGCACCGTGCCGATATGCTCGCCCGCAGCGTTGAGAATATGCAGGCAGTGGCCCCACGAGAGCTTGCCCTCAACCGTATAGACTGTCTCGCCATTGTCGTCGTAGATATCATAGCTGTCAAACCATGAGAAAAAACGCTGCTTGAAGAGTAAGCGCATGTGTGCACCTCCCTGAAGAAACTTTTTTCATTGTACCATAGATTTCCTGCTTTGCACACACTTTTTCTGTCGATTTTTTGGGAAAAGTGTGGTATGATTCTTGTGCCATCAGTTAATAAAGGGACAATGCCGTGTCAATCGTGACAACCGGCGCTGTCAATCGTCTCAGGAGGTCGCAACATGAAATCCAAAGCCGCCGTCCGCCGCATTGTGGAGGAATTGAAGCTCCTCTACCCCGACGCACTGTGCTCACTGCAATACAAAAAGGACTATGAGCTGCTCTTCGCCGTTCGCCTGTCCGCGCAGTGCACCGACGCGCGTGTGAATCTGGTCACGCCCTCGCTATACGCAAAGTTTCCAACGCTCGAATCGTTCGCCGCCGCCAGCTATGAGGAGGTCGGCGAGGCGATCAAATCCTGCGGCTTTTACAACACCAAATCCAGGGATCTTGTTGAATGTGCCAAGCTTCTGCTTGAAAAATTCGGCGGCAAGGTTCCCGGCACAATGGAGGAGCTGACCAGTCTTCCCGGCATCGGACGTAAGACCGCGAACCTCATTCTCGGCGACATCTACCACCAGCCCGCCTATGTCTGTGACACGCACTGCATCCGCATCACAGGCCGTCTCGGCCTGACCGACGGCAGCAAGGATCCTTTGAGCGTCGAAAAGCAGCTGCGCGCCGTCCTGCCGCCGGAGGAATCGAGCGACTTCTGCCACCGCATGGTGCTCTTCGGCCGCGACCGCTGCACCGCCCGCAAGGCAAACTGCGAGGGCTGTCCGCTCAAGGCCGACTGCGACTTCGGAAAAGCACAGGAAAAAACGAAACAGTAAATGGAAAGCACGCCATACGATAAAACGTATGGCGTGCTATTTCACAGCTTTCCATGCAAGTCTCAGGCACGTTTTTCCGCCTTCCCTCATATACTGTCCTGAAAGAATCGAAACGGAGGCATGACATGGACAATAAAACGGCACAGCTGATTGAAAAATTCCGAAGCAATCCCGCCATGGCGCAGTCGCTTCTGCAATCGGGCGATGGGCAGAAGCTCATGCAGCTGCTCACCCGGCAGGACGGCGGCGCAGCGCTCAGCCGCGCGGCGCAGAATGCCGCGATGGGCAACACGAAGGAGCTTGCGGCAATGCTCTCAAACCTGATGAAAAG
>JAXYYF010000166.1:0-6494 GCA_037419475.1 bacterium | reverse complement strand
TATTGCTTCTGCCTGTTCGGCCGAATACCCAGCTTGTTCAAATGCAACATCAAGTTTTCCCGTCGACTTGCGGTATTCCTCGGTCGATTCTACGATCTCAAAGATCGCATCTTTGACCTCCTTTGCGCCTGTGACGATGGCGCCGCCGACCAGCAGGCCCTTGAGGTTGCCGAGCGCTGAGGTTACGCCGCCAAGGTTAAAGCTGCCGTCCTCGTTGCGCAGGCCCTTGAGGGCGCCGCCGATACCGCCGAGGCCATCGTCGAGATCATCGGTTTTGCCTGCGGCATCCTTGACCGCCTTTCCGTAGCCGTCGATGCTTTTCGCGCAGCCGTCTGCGCTGTCCTCGGCCTCTTTAAGCAGTTTATCGTTCTCGCTCAGCTCGCCGTTGAGCTTCGCGAGCGCGGTCTCCGCGCTTAAGAGCTGCCGACGGTAGCTGTCGGTGCGGCTGTCCGCCTCGCCGAAAGCCGCCGTTGCCTCCTCGACCGCGCCCTCGAGGGAGACGATCTTGCCGACCTGCTGCTCAATGGACTTCTTGAGCAGGTCGTGCTTGGCGCGCAGCGCCTCGGAGCTGTTCGCCTGCCCCTTGAACTGCGCGTCGACGAGCTTCATCTCCGCGCCGAGGTTGCCCAGCTCGCGGTTGACCGCCGCGAGCTGCTTTTTGTATTCCTGCTCGCCATCGATGGCAAGCCGTGTGGTGATCTGGCGTACTGCCACCGCTCACCCCTCCTCTCTTTTCAGTCCGCGCCGCCGCTCCTCAAGCGTCTGCAGGTCCATGACCTGCCCGGGCGTGAGCAGCAGCCCCTCGCGCAGATGCAGCCGCAGGAACTGCGTGAGCAGCTGCCGCCAGGGCGCGCGCGTCACGGAGATCCCGTTTTTTTGTGTAGCTCCACCAGGCCGAGGTCAAGGTCGCCCGTCTCTTTTTCCTCGCGCCGGAAGCCGAGGACGATGGCGGCGAGGATGGCGTCCTTCGCCGCGGCGACCTCGCGCGGGGCGAGGTTGACGCGGAAAAACTGCTCGGTGAGGATGGGGCCGTGCGTCTGGCCCTGCCAGCGCCGATAGAGCTCGCCCTGCTCGGAGAGCTTGAATAGGTAATAGCACACCGCCTCGAAGCTCTTCTTGCCGCTGCCCTTGAGGGGGTCGGTGATAAAGCCCTTGGTGCCAAATTTATCGTAGAGATCGAACAGCGCCTGCCCGTTGAGGCAGAGTTGCAGGTGCTGCCCGCAGAGATCAACTTCGTGTAGTTTCATGGTTTGCCTCCGATTTCTGAAAAAGGCGCAGCGGGGTGCTGCGCCTTTTCGGATTCCTTAGCCGCCGACCGCGGCCTTGACCTTGCCGTTGACCCACGTCTTCGCGGCGGCCTCGGTCGTGAGCTCGTCGCTCTCGATGCGGTAGTCGCCGGTGTTGCAGGCGTCCACCGAGAATGTCAGCTTGGGGCTGTCGAGCACGATGGTCTTCTGCTTGGTGTTATAGGTGCGCCCGTCGAGGCTCGCCTTGACCTTGGGGTAGAAGATACCCCTGTAATACTTCGAGCCGTCGGCTTTGATGTTGGTCGTGTAAAAGCCGAGGCAGCCGTAGGGCGCGGTGTCTTTGTTGGAGAAATGGATGTCCTTCGCGCCCTCGGTGCTGTCGATCTGCGCGCCGGTGACGGCCGAGGCGGTCTCGTTGGGCAGCTCCAGCACGCCGACGGCGAGAGAGCCGTCAACGAACTCGCGCAGGTAGATCTTGCGCACATCGTCCGCACGCGCTTCAACCTCGGAGAAGTTGAGCGTTTCGGCGACGCTCATGAGGTCGCCGAGCTTCATCGGCGTGCCGTAGTTGGGCAGCGCGTCCTCCGGCTCGGGATTTGACGCCGCGAACGACGCCCACTGGAGATTTTTCGCTCCGTACTGAGGCATAGTTGTGCCCTCCTTTACAGGTTTTTTGATTCGAGGAATTTGTTGTAGACCATAAACTCCGCGGTCGTGGTCTCGTCGGCGCACTTCTCGTTGGCCTTGCGGATAAAGCCGCGCGCCTGGATGCTATCCGTGCCGTATTCATTGACGTAGGCAATCTCGGCGTTGCGCGTGGTCGTATTGCCGCGCCGGCGCGTGCCGGTTGGCGTCACATAGATGCCGCGCTCGCCGTTTTTCACCTTGACCTTGCCCTTTTTGATGCACTCCGCCGTGATGCCGGTCGAATAGTCGCGTCTCTGTCGGCTGTTGCGGTAGCCGCCGGGCTTGCCGAGCTTTCGCGCCTCGGCGCGCTGTGCCTCGACCACCACGTCAGCCCCGGCGTTGAGCATCGCGTCATGCACATCGTCGGGCAGCTCCGCGACCTGCCGCATCGAGAGGACGAAGGTTTCCATCCCGTCAAAACGGATCTCAGCCATTGCGCTTATCTCCCAGCCAGCGCCCGACCGCCTCGAACTCAAAGACATAGTGCTGTCCGGTGTGGTCGGTCGCGTTTTCGATCATCGCAGGAGAAAAGTCCTCCGCGGCTGCGATCGCCGCCCAGAGTGCGCGGCGCGTTGGCACGGTGTTCGTCTTGAGCGGCGCGAAGTAGTGCAGCTGCACGAGCGCGCGCTGCAGCTGCGCGGTGTCGTCGGCAAGCGCATCGGGCTCGAGCGGGAAATTAAAGGTGCAGTATTCCTCCGGCGGCGTCTCGCCTGCCTCTGTGACCAGCAGATCCGGCACGCACACCGGCACGATCGGCGTCACGACCGCGATGATTCTCTCATTCAGCGTCATACCTTGCCCTCCTGCGTAATGCGCTCGCACCAGAACTCCATGTACTTTCCCTCGTCGCCGTAGGTGTTGACGTAGAGGATGTTATAGTCGCGCCCGTCGTAGCGGATCAGGAGCCGCCGGTCAAGCAGCGCGGGGTCGACGCGCGTAAGAAAGCGCACCTTCGCCTCGCCAAACTCGGCGTTTGCCCGGATCAGCTCCGTGCCGCTCGTCTGCGAGAACTGCGCCCAGGTCTCGCGCACGGGCTCCGGCTCGCCAGGTACGTCGTAGCCGTCGGCGTCCTTTGCCGTCGTTTTCCGCAAAAACTGGATGCGCTTCGAGAGCTTTCCTGCGTCGACGTGCATCACGCGCCTCCTTCTGCGGCCTCGCCCGTGCCCGAATCGGGCACGGGCTCGGTCAGCTTGAGCTGGTTGAGCATCCGCCGAAAGGCGGGGTTGTCGCCGAGCGCCCCATCGACCGCCGTGTCGCGTCGGTCGTAGAGGTCGAGCGCGAGGTACTTGACGCATTGCAGATATTGCGCATAGCGCGGAGAGCCGTACTGCGGCTCGCGCACGCCCGCGCCGGCGAGGTAGGCCGCTGCCGCGTCCACAAAGCCGGGGAGCTCCGCGTCGTCCGCCTCCACGCGGCAGTAAGCGGCGATCTCGCTCAGCCTCTCGCGCAGCATCGCTTAGCCCCCGCTCTTGGGCAGCGTTGCGACGACGACGCCCTTGTCGACCACGAGGTTGCCGCCCACCATCACGTCGCCGAGGATAGTCAGCAGGCGCTCCTGCGCCTTGTAGCTCTCGTCCACGCGCACGGTGAAGTCGGAGAAGAGGCCCAGCTCATAGTTGAGCGGGTTGCCGTAGATCATGGTCTGGATCGCGGCGCTCGCACTCGCGGTCGAGCCGGAAAGGCTCGTGAGGTCGGGGCAGAGGGTATAGGGGATCACCACGCCGCCGTCGCGGATGACGCCGATGTTGGGGTTCGCCATATCGGGCTCGATCGTGAACAGGCGGCGCTTCTCGTTCGTGCCGCGCAGCGCGCCGATGGCCTTGAGGTCGGCCTTGGTGAGCAGCAAGCGGGCGCTGCCGCCGAGCTCGGTGTCCGCGCCGTAGGCAAAATAGAGGGTGTCGAGCAGGTCGACGTCCACCGCGGCCACGTCCACGCTCGCGAAGATGCTCGCGCCCGCCTTGTTCTTGGCGTTCTTCATGCCGTAGAACACATGGCTGGTCTCGCCGTCGCCGTTGACGATCAGCTCGGAGCACTTGCGGCGCATCGCGCGCAGCGCCATGCCGTAGATCTTCGCGTAATAGTCCGCGGGGGTCAGGTTGCCGATATTGCGGTCGACGAAGCTCGTCACGCTCATGTCGTAGGGCTTGATCTGCGCCACGCCGAAGGTGGGGTCGGTGCTCGCCGTGCGGGCCTTGCCGGCGGTGGACGCCACCGTGCCGACCTTCGCGTCCAGCTCGGTGATGACATAGGGCTCCTGATACTCGCCCATGCCGGAGAGGTTGACGACCTGCACCTGGTCGATGATCGCGCTGATCGGTGCGTCGCCGCCGCGGATGTCGCGGCCCACGCCGGTGGGCTCGGCGAGCGAGGTGGTCGCGAGCGTGATGGCCTTGCGGACCTCCGCCGCCTCAAACTTCACCTCGCCGCCCTTGCGCAGGATGTCCGCGCGCTCGAGCGCCTTGTCGCGCGCCTCCGCGGGGTTCTCCTGTTTTTCGAGGAACTTGCGGTCCTGCTCCTCAATGAAGGTCTTGACCTCGGTGATCTCGCTGTTGAGGTTCTCGATCTCGGTCATCTTGCTCCGATAGTCCTCGCGCTTGCCCTCCTTGAGCAGGCTCTCAGCCTCGGTGAGCATGCCGGCGCGCTTCGCCAGCAGGTCGTTGTACTTTCTGCGCATTTTTTGCCTCCTTAAAATCTCATTTTTTCAAGCTCCAGTGCGGCTTCGTCCGCCCAGTGCTCGTCGTTATCAGCGCCCTCCGGCGCGTGGGTCTCCTTCATTTCGGCGCCGCCGTAGCGCTTTGCCTTCACAACGCCGGCCTCCGGCTGTGCGGGCACGGCCACGAGGCTCACCTCGTAGGCGTCCGCCGCGCCGTCAAGATCAAAGTGGCAGAGCTGCCCGTCGTACTCTCGGCCCGGCCAGTGCTCGCACAGCGTCTTGCGCTGGTCCGCTCCGCAGATCGAGCAGTTGACGCGCTCCACCGCGCAGCCCACGCTGCACTCGCGCAGGATGCCGCCCTCGATGGCGGCGATGGTGTCCGCGGCGCCTGCCGTGCGCACCATGTAGCAGCTGAGCACCAGCCGCTCGACCTCGCCCTCGCTTCCCACCTGCGCGTCATAGACGCGCGCGGTCTGCGTCTCCGCGCTCCAGCGGTGGTCACGCAGCACGGGCTTGCCGATGTAGAGCTTGCTGAGCTGCTCAAGCGTCGCCTCGGTGAAGCGCTCGCCGTCGCGGTCGATCTGGTTGTCACAGGCAGCCAGACGGAAGGCGAACACCTCGTCCGCGCTCAGCTCACGCAGCGCCTGTGCGTTGATGAGGGCAAGCTCCCGCTCGCCCACGGCGGCCTTTTCGATCCGTGCCGCCTTAAAGATCATATCCATGCGGTTTACTCCTCTCCGGCGGCCGCGCCGCCGTTTCTCTGCGCACTCAGCTCCGGCCACAGGTCAAGCGGCACATAGCTCAGGCTCGCGCGCCTGCGGTTGCCGCCCGGCACGTTCGGCAGATCCTCCAGCGCCGCGATGTCGTCGGGACTGAAGACGCTCAGCTCGCTCATCGTGCGGTACCAGTTCGCGCGGCTCGCCGTGTCGCCCTTGAGCTCGGCCATCATGTTGATGCGCAGCTCCAGCCCCGCGGCCAGCTCGCTGTCGGTCAGCAGCTTATAGCTCTGTTCTTCCTCGTACTGGGTCACGATGGGGTGCAGCGTGCCGACGACATACTCGATGGCGTTCTGCTCGTTGCTGCCGTAGGCCTGCTTGCCCTCGTTGAGCTTGTAGAGGGGGACGCCGAAGTAGCGCGCGATGTCCGTGATCGACAGCTGCTTGTTTTCCACAAACTGCGCGTCGCGGTTCGTCCCCGCGATGCTCGTGTACTTGAGACCGAGGTCGAGGATCGCCGTCCGGTGCGCCTTGCTCGGCCCCATGTGGACGCGCTCCCACTCGGCGCGCAGCCGGTCCTTCTTGGTCACGAGCGAGCCGTCCGCCGCCTTGACCGGATTTCCCTTGGCGTCCAGCACATAGCCGCCGAGGTCGGTGTCGGTCTCCAGCACGCCGCCCGGCTGCCCGCCGTTGGCATAGTAGCTCAGCTCATACTCCTGCGCGGCCCGCGCCGCGGCGATCACCTCGCCGGCGCGCGTCACCGTTCCGAGACCGAGCAGGCCGTTGCGCGTGGCGTTCTTGTAGTGGCAGATGTCCTCGTTGGGCAGCCGCATCACCTCGCCGGAAAATGGATGCGTTACGTCGTACCACACGCGCCCCGCCATGTCGTGCCAGGGCTGCACCAGATACCACGGCACCGGGATCAGCTCCACCGGCTTGCCCGTGCGCTCGTCGCGCACGATCCAGTCGTAGCCGTTGCCGCCCTCCAGGCGGCTCGTCTCCAGCACCTTCTTGCGAATGAACGGGGTCATAGCTTCGTTCGGCCGGATGTTCAGCAGCCGCAGCAGCTCGTGGTCCGTGCGCTCGCGCGTCCTCGTGTCGATCACATAATTCGGCAGCTTCGCGATGCTGTCGCTCAGCAGCTCAATGCAGCGGTCGACCGCGCTGAGCTTGCGCGCCGCGCTCTGCGGG
>JAXYYF010000165.1:0-42629 GCA_037419475.1 bacterium | reverse complement strand
CCTTGGCCGTGACCATCACGATACCGGCGGAACCGACGCGCCCTTCCGTGAGACCTCCAACATCAAGGACGGTTCGAACATCATGGCCGAAATGGCCACGCAGTGCTACGCCGGCAACGCGGCCCGCGGCATGAGCTATATTGCTCTGCATAACGGCGGCGGCACGGGCATCGGCCGCGCTATCAACGGCGGCTTCGGCATGGTGCTCGACGGCTCCGAGCGCGTGGATACCATCCTGCGCATGTCCATGCCGTGGGATACCATGGTCGGTGTTGCACGCCGCAGCTGGGCGCGCAATGAGAACGCCATGACCACCGTGGCCGAGTACAACAAGATGTACGAGGGTCAGGATCACATCACCATGCCGTACCTCGCGGACGACGCGATCGTCGCCGACGCGGTCAAGGGCATGAAGCAGCACTAAAATAAATCAAAAAGGGGCATAGCAATATGTCCCTTTTTGTGTTATTATCGGAGAAGAAAACCGATTCCGCCCTTTTTCAGCAACAGGAAGGACAGTAATATGAAGAAAATGCTTGTAAAAAACATCGGCCTGCTTGCAACACCCGAGGGCAAAAGCGCCCATCGCGGCGAAGAGCAGGGAAAGATCAAATTCCTCAAGGATGCGTGGGTGCTCATCGAGGACGGCGTGATCGCCTCCGTCGGCACCGGTGCGGTTCCCGCCTGCGAGGGCGCGGAGATCGTCGATGCAGATGGAAAGCTTGTCACGCCCGGCCTTGTGGACGCGCATACGCATCTTATTTTCGGCGGCTGGCGCCAGAATGAGCTGGGTATGAAGCTCCACGGCAAGACCTACCTTGAGATCCAGAACGCCGGCGGCGGCATCCAGTCTACCACCAACGCCACCCGCAAGGCGAGCGAGCAGGAGCTGGCTGCCAAGGCTGCCAAGGCGCTTGACGAGATGATGCACTTCGGTACGACCACCTGCGAGGCCAAGAGCGGCTACGGTCTTGCGACCGAGCATGAACTCAAGGCGCTGGAGGTCATCCGTGACCTCAACGAGCATCACCGTATGGATCTGATTGCGACTTTCATGGGTGCGCACCTCGTCCCCGCTGAGTACAAGGCGAACCGTGCGGAGTATATCCGCCTTGTGTGCGAGGAAATGATGCCGAAGGTCAAGGAACAGGGCATCGCAAAGTTCTGCGATGTGTTCTGTGAGGCGGACACCTTCACGGTCGAGGAATCCCGTCAGGTGCTCGAGGCCGGACTTAAATACGGCTTGCGCCCGAAGATCCACGCCGACGAGATCGAGGCCATCGGCGGCTCGCAGCTCGCCGGTGAGCTCGGTGCGATCTCAGCGGAGCACCTGATCGTCTGCCCGCCGGAAGGCATTGCCGCCATGGCGAAGGGCGGCGTGATCGCCTGCCTTCTGCCCGCGACCAGCTTTAACCTCGGTGCGGTGTTTGCGCCCGCGCGCGACATGGTCAGCGCCGGCGTGCCGGTCGCCATGGCGACGGATTTCAACCCCGGCTCCTGCCCGTGCCTGAACATGCAGTTCGTCATTAACCTCGGCTGCCTGAAGTATAAGCTCACGCCCGAGGAGGTGCTCACTGCCGTGACGCTCAACGGCGCGGCGGCTATTGATATGGCAGATACCGTCGGCTCCGTCGAAGTAGGCAAGCTGGGTGACCTTGTGATTTGGGACGCCCCCGATCTGGACTACATCTGCTACCGCTTCGGCAGCAATCTGGCCAAGACCGTCATCAAGCGCGGCGAGCGTGTGTAAGACATAAGGGGAGAGGAGGGCATGATGGATCGGACAGATTACCAGATCTTAAATATTTTACAGTCTGACAGCCGCTGTACACTGCGCTGCATCGGCGATCAGGTCGGCCTGACGCCGCCGGCGGTTTCCGAGCGCATCCGGCGCATGGAGGAAAACGGCGTGATCCGCAGCTACCGGATCGACATTGACCGCACACGGCTCGACTGCAACATTACAGGGTTCATTTCCGTGGCGCTGGAACCGGAGAAGTACAACGCATTCTGCGATTTCTGTGTGCAGAGCCCCGCCATTATCAGCCACCATCATGTGATCGGCGTCTTTAACGCCTTGCTCCAGTTTGCCGTCAGAGACACAAAAGAGCTGGATTCGCTGCTGGCTGAGATCAAGACTTACGGCGATTCCCGCACCTCGGTGGAGCTCAAAACGCTCTTTGACGTCAAAGAGATTCCGCTGCCCTGAGATAACAGTTTGCAAAATAAAAAAAGCTCCGTTTCCTGACCGGAAAACGGAGCTTTTTGCTGTACTTACTTCTTTTCGATGACCTTGAGAACCTTTTCGTAGCTTTCCTCGGCGAGCGGAATGGCGTGGGCCAGCATGGCCTCGCCCTTCTTACAGCACTCGTCCGCATATTCCTTGTCCTTGAGAGAGGAAAGGTTGATGAGGACGTTCAGCCATGCACTCTGCATCGCAGTCTTGAGCGTCAGGGCGGCGATGCCGAGGTCGCTCACGACGTTCGGATTGGTCGTGCCGACGAGACCGGTGAGCAGATCAATGGACTCTGAGCAGATCTCCATCATCGTCAGCGGGACCTCGGTACAATTGCGGAAACTGGCCTGTACCGCGCCGCGGCGGATCGCCTTCTCGGCGTCGTTCGATTTCGGCATGGCGAGGGAGTAGATGAGCACATCAAACACTTCGCTGTCGCGGTTCATCACGTCCACAAAGCGCTCCTTGAGCTCATTGCCCTTGGCAATGGCGTCCAGAATCCGAGGACGGTCCTCCGCGAACTCGGGCTTTGAGAGTGTCAGACCGTTGACCATCATCGTCAGGGCAACGCCGATGCCGCCGGCCAGACCGGCGACCGCACCACCGCCGGGGGCAGGAGCATCCGAGCCAACAGCGTTGATGAGTTCTGTGACCTTCATATCCGCAATTTTCATGAAAAGATTCTCCTTGGGGGTAAGATTTTATATTTTTAGAACAGGCCGGTGATCCTGCCGTTCTCGTCCACATCGATCTTCTCGGCGGAGGGAACCTTGGGGAGACCCGGCATGGTCATGATGTCGCCGGTCTTGGCAACCAAGAAGCCGGCGCCGGCGTCGACCTTGATGTCGCGCACGGTGATCTTGAAGCCGCGGGGCGCACCCAGCTTGGCCGCGTCGTCAGAGAAGGAGAACTGTGTCTTGGCCATGCAGATGGGCAGATTGTCGAAGCCGAGCTCGGTGAGCTGCTTGATCTGCTTCTTGGCGCTTACGGCGATGGTCACGCCGTCGGCACGGTAAACCTTGGTGGCGATCGCGTTGAGCTTGGCCTCAATGCTCTCGTTGACGTCGTAGACATACTGGAAGTGATCGGGCTCATCGCACAGGCGCACGACCTCCTCAGCCAGAGCCATGCCGCCCTCGCCGCCCTTGGCCCAGACCTCACTCAGGCAGACGTTGACGCCCAGCTCGCGGCACTTGCTCTCAACAAGCGCCAGCTCGGCGGCAGTGTCGGTCGGGAAGGCATTGATGGCGACCACGCAGGGCAGGCCGTAGACGTTCTTGACATTGTCGACATGCTGAAGCAGGTTCGGCATACCCTTTTCCAGAGCCTCAAGATTTTCGCTGTTGAGCTCCGTCTTGGGCACACCGCCGTGATACTTGAGCGCGCGGACGGTTGCCACGATGACGACGGCATTGGGATGGAAACCGGCAGCGCGGCACTTGATGTCGAGGAACTTCTCTGCGCCGAGGTCCGCGGCGAAGCCTGCCTCGGTAACAGTGTAATCGCACAGGCGCATGGCTGTTTCGGTCGCCATGAGGGAGTTGCAGCCGTGGGCGATGTTGGCGAACGGGCCGCCGTGGATGAATGCGGGCGTACCCTCAAGCGTCTGAACCATGTTGGGCTTGATGGCGTCCTTAAGCAACGCGGCCATTGCGCCTTCAGCCTTGATGTCGTGCGCGGTGACGGGCTTATCGTCGTAGGTGTAGGCAATGACCATCTTGGCCAGACGCTCCTTGAGATCGGTGAGACCGGAGGACAGGCACAGAACAGCCATGATCTCGCTTGCGACGGTGATCTCAAAGCCGTCCTCGCGGGGCACGCCGCTGGCCTTGCCGCCGAGACCGTCGATGATGTGGCGCAGCTGACGATCGTTCATGTCGACCGCGCGCTTCCAGACGATCTTACGGGGATCGATGTTCAGGGCGTTGCCCTGCTGAATGTGGTTGTCGAGCAGAGCGGCGAGCAGATTGTTTGCCGCACCAATGGCGTGGAAATCGCCGGTGAAGTGGAGGTTGATGTCCTCCATGGGAACGACCTGCGCATAGCCGCCGCCGGCCGCGCCGCCCTTGACGCCGAACACGGGGCCGAGAGAAGGCTCACGCAGGCAGACCATAGCCTTTTTGCCGATCCGGTTCAGACCGTCGGCAAGGCCCACGGAGGTTGTGGTCTTGCCCTCGCCGACAGGGGTGGGGCTGATGGCGGTGACGAGGATCAGCTTCGCCTTGCGGGGAAGCTTGCGGATCTCGGTGAGGTCGAGCTTGGCCTTGTACTTGCCGTAAAGTTCAAGGTGCTTTTCGTCGATGCCCGCGGCAGCGGCGATCTCGGTGATCGGCTTCATTTCGTGGGCTTGGGCGATCTCAATATCAGTCATGCGAAATTACCTCCTGAAAAAGTATGTGGTAAGTGTCGTGCATTGATCTTCTGTGCATATTGTACCCGAATGGCAGAAAAAGGTAAATCACTTTCGTGTATCTTTTTGAATCCCGCACTTTCTTTTTTTAATCATACAAAAGTGAGGCCTTAACAACGCGGGAAATGCGGCGGTTTCAACAAAATCGGGCAGCAGCCTTTCTGGCTGAGGGAAAGGAGAAAGCATGCGCCTGAAGAAAATTAACAGTTCAGTCCAGCGTAATCTCCAGCGGCGCATCCAGTGTGACCGGCCCGCCGATGGAGGCGGCGGAGAATGCACCGTTCTTTCGCACCACGCTTGCGCGGATCACGCCTGCGGGCTGGAGATAATCCTGCTCGAAAAGACCGTCGGCGATCCCTTCGCTCTCGGCGACGGCGCAGGCGACGGAGCCGCTGCCGCAGCTCCCCTCCCAGACCAGCGTGCCGGTATCCACGACCTTGACCAGCGGCGTCATGCGGTGCGTCGCGCGGTTAAGAAAGATAACGCCGTAGGCATCAAGACCGGCAATGGTGGAGAAAAGTGGTTCGACCGCGCGGAAAAAGTCCTCGTCCGGCGCGGCATCTACCACAAAATGAGCGATCCCGCCGAGGTCGACCAGCGTGCCGGCACAGCCGTTTGCCTCGAGCACGCGGACGGAGCGGGGACGCGGCATTTCTGCGCTGGCTGTTCCCCGCGCAAGGTCGACATGCGCGGTGACAAGGCCGTCACAGCCGCTCACGCGGAGCCTTACGTCGGAAAGGCCGCCTTTCTGCCGAGCGGTGTACATGGCATAAGCGCGTGTCGCGTTGCCGCAGAACTCACCGCCCATCATTTCCATGCGGCCGTCGGCACCGGCAGGGGCGGGACAGGCGAAGCCGACCTGTTCGATCTGCATGTCTGCGAGTGTGCGCATCAACCGGGCGGAAAGCGCTGCGCGCTCCGCTTTTTCTACCGGATCAAGGACGAAAAGCGTGATGTTGCCGGCGGGGTCGGCACGCAGAACATGAAGCTTCATGAGGATCCCCTCCCCTCTGACAAGAAAACAGATAAAAAACTTTACACCCTTATTGAAAAACTGTCAATCCATATTGCGGGAAAGAGGCGATTCACCCTGTCGAGCGAATCGTCATAAAATTTGAAAGCACTATAGCCTTTTGTGTTTTCCTGTGATATACTGCAAGTTACAGTATTTCTATCCGGGAGGAAGAAGCTATGAAACGAGTTCTTGCATTGCTGCTTGCGGCAATGCTGGTGATGTCCCTGCTGCCCGGCTGCGGCAAAAAACAGGATGACGGCGGCGTCCAGACGGACCCGACGGAACAGGGCGGGAACGCGACGGATACTGCGCCGGAAGAACCGGAGCCGGAACCTTATGTCGACCCCTATGAAGCGGTCAGGACCTACTGGTCGGACGATCAGCTCACGCAGGAGTGGGGGCCCGACCAGATCGTTGAGCATCTTTTTTTCCATCCTGTCATTGCCTATCCCCAGTGGGCGTTCCATGACTGCGGCGCGAGCCAGTCGGAGCGCTACGGCCTTGACGACTGGATGGTGACGGCGGACGAATATGCAAAAATTTTGCAGGCCGTCTATGAAAGGGGCTACATTCTTGTTGCCATCGAGGACGTGTGGAGCGAGGTCGCGGACGAGAGCGGCACACATATGGTGCGCAATACGCTCAGACTTCCTGAGGGGAAAAAACCGCTCATCATCAGTTTTGACGATGTGAACTCTATCCCTACATGCTCGAACAGGGCTTTACGAGCAAACTTGTTGTCGGGGACGATGGTGAGATCTGGGCCGAATGTACGGATCCCTACACGAAGGAGACTTTTCTGACCAAGGAGGGCGACGCGACGACGATGCTCGACGAGTTCGTCTATGCACACCCCGATTTCTCGCTCAATGGCGCGAAGGCCATTTTCTCGCTCACTGGTTACTACGGCATCCTCGGCTACCGCACCCAGGATGATCGCGACATCGCCAAGGACAGCCCCGAGCGCCCCGCGTTTGAGACCAACCGCGCCGCGGAGATCGAAGCAGTCAAGCCTGTGATCGCGCGGCTCAAGGAGACCGGATGGACGTTCGGCAGCCACACTTGGGGCCACATTCGTCTGGCGGACAAGCCGCTTCAGACCGTTATCAACGACACCGAGCGCTGGGCCGACGAGGTCGGCAGTCTGGTCGGGCCGACCAATGTGCTCTTCTATCCGCACGGTGGCCGTCCCGACGGCGATGACTGGCACAAGACCGGCGAGCGCTTCCAGTACCTTCAGAGTCAGGGCTTCCGCATCTTCTGCTCGGTGGGCATCAATTCGTTCAGCTACATCAAGCCCGACATCTCCGCCGTCATCTGCGACCGTCTGCATCCGGACGGTACTACCCTGCGCCACTCGCGCAGCCGCTATCTGCAATTCTATAATGCCGAGGACATCATGGACACGTCCGTTCGCCCCGACCTCGGCGTGGACTGGTAAGGAGGGCGGCGTATGAGTGAACAGGAGCTGATCCGGAAAGCGATCGGGATGCTTGAGCGCTCCTACAGCCCATATTCGCATTTCCCGGTCGGTGCGGCTCTGGAGTGTGAGGATGGCACGGTCTACACCGGCTGCAACATCGAAAATTCCAGCTACAGCCTGACCATCTGCGCCGAGCGCACCGCTGCGGCCAAGGCGATCAGCGAAGGACATACGAAATTCCGCCGCATTGTCATCGCGGGCAACAGTGAGGATTTTTGCTATCCCTGCGGCGCGTGCCGCCAGTTTCTCTATGAGTTCTCGCCGGATATGGAGGTTATCTGCCTCAACCGAGCGCGTGAGAGCAAAAAAATGCCGCTGCGGGCACTGATGCCCTGCGGCTTTGACAACACATTTTTATAAGAAAATTTTATGATATGTAGGTGATCAACAATGGTAGACATGACAAAAATCGCGGCGGTTTACGCCGACGCCGAACAGTACGGCGGAAAGACCGTGACGGTCGGCGGCTGGGCCAAGACCATCCGCGACCTCAAGACCTTTGGCTTTATCGAGCTCAACGACGGCTCCTGCTTCCGCAATTTACAGGTCGTTATGGATGCGAACACGCTTGCAAATTATAAGGAGATCGCGTCGCAGAACGTCGGCGCGGCACTCATCGTCACCGGCGAGATCGTGCTGACACCCGAGGCCAAGCAGCCGCTGGAGCTCAAGGCGTCGGAGATCGCGGTCGAGGGTGTGTCCACGCCTGACTATCCCCTTCAGAAAAAACGCCATAGTGTGGAGTTCCTGCGCACCATTCAGCATCTGCGTCCGCGCACGAACCTCTTCAACGCGACGTTCCGCGTGCGCTCCGCTGCGGCTTTTGCCGTGCATGAGTTTTTCCAGAACCGAGGCTTTACCTACGTCAACACCCCCATCATCACCGGTTCCGACTGCGAGGGTGCAGGCGAGATGTTTCAGGTCACGACGCTTGACCTTGAAAACGTCCCCAAGACCGATGACGGCAAGGTCGACTACTCCAAGGATTTCTTCGGCAAAAAGACCAGCCTGACCGTTTCCGGCCAGCTCAACGCCGAGAACTTTGCCATGGCCTTCGGCAATGTTTACACCTTCGGCCCCACCTTCCGCGCTGAGAACTCCAACACCGCGCGCCATGCGGCTGAGTTCTGGATGATCGAGCCGGAGATGGCCTTCTGCGACCTCGACGGCGATCTTGAGGTCATGGAGGCGATGGTCAAGTATATCATCACCAAGGTCATGGAGCGCTGCCCCGACGACCTTGCCTTCTTCAACAGCTTTGTCGATAAGGGCCTTATTGAGCGTTTGCAGCATGTCGCATCCAGTGAGTTCGGCCGCATCACGTACACCGATGCGGTGGAGCTGCTCAAGAAGCACAACGACCAGTTCGACTATAAGGTCGACTGGGGCACCGATCTTCAGACCGAGCACGAGCGCTTCCTCACCGAGCAGATCTTCAAGCGCCCCGTGTTTGTCACCGACTATCCCAAGGAGATCAAAGCGTTCTATATGCGCCTGAACGACGACGGCAAGACCGTCGCTGCTGCGGACTGCCTTGTTCCCGGCATTGGCGAGATCATTGGCGGCAGTCAGCGTGAGGAGCGTCTGGAGGTGCTCGAGAGCCGTATCAAGGAGCTCGGTATGAATCCTGCCGACTACTGGTGGTACTGTGATCTGCGCCGTTACGGCTCCTGCCGTCACGCGGGTTTCGGCCTCGGCTTCGAGCGCATGGTGATGTACCTTACGGGCGTTGGCAACATCCGCGACGTGGAGCTGCATCCGCGCACGGTCGGCAACGCAGAATTCTAAAAATAAAAAGGAGGACGCACAGTTGTGCGCCCTCCTTCTTTAAATTGTTCAGCCAAGTTTCTCGCAAAGTTCTTCCAATGCGGCGCTCATGGCTTCCTCAAAAGAGGGGTGCGGGCGCATCGCGCGGCAGAACTGCTCGGCAGTCAAATGGTTTGCCAAAGCCTGCGCCACGCCGCCGATCATATCGCTCGCGTGTTCGCACATGAGCTGTGCGCCGATGAGCTCGTGCGTTTCGGCGTTTGCAGCGAATTTCATAAAGCAGCGGCCTGGATCAGCAATGACGGTTTTGGCGTTGCCGAACATAACCTGTTTTCCAACCTTGACGGAGATGCCAGCCTCCTTGGCCTCAGCCTCAGTAAGTCCGACAACGGCAATCTCGGGGCGGCAGTAAATGCAGCTGGGAACCACAGAAAGATCGGTGTGATCCTGCACACCGCACAGCTGCTCAACGCAGGCGATGCCCTGCGCGGTGGCAACGTGCGCCAGCTGGATCTTCGATGACACATCGCCGATGGCATAGACATGCGGCAGACTCGTTTCAAAGTTTTCGCCGACAGCGATGCTGCGACCGTTCATCTCGACGCTGACGTCATCGGCGAACAGACCGTCGCAGTATGGACGGCGGCCAATGGCACAGAGCACAGTCTCTCCGGAAACGGTCTCGTCCTTTTCTTTGCAAATGAAATGGACGGCAAGATCGTCTCCTGCCTTCTCCACGCTCTGCACCATGGCGTTCGTAAAGACCTTCACACCCTGCTTTTTGAGGATGAGGGCAAGATTCTGCCCCAGCTCCTTATCCATGTTCGGCAGCAGACGGTCCATGCCCTCGATGACCGTGACGGCACAGCCGAGGTCGGCGTAAAACGTGGCAAATTCGATGCCGATGACGCCGCCGCCGATGATGACGATGGAGCGGTAGAGATGATCGCAGCCTTCAAGCAGCTCGTCGGAGGTCATGGCCAGTTCCAGACCGGGGATCGGCGGGTGGGACGGCACAGAACCGGTGGCGATGAGGATGTCGTCGCAGATGTAGTTCACGCTCTGTCCCTCAGCGTCCGTGACGCGGACTGCTCCGGGCGCGGTGATGAGCGCCGTACCGTGCAGCAGATCGATCTTCGCGCTTTTGAACAGAGACTCGATGCCAGCGGAGAGCTTTTGCGAAACAGCACGCTTATAGGCGAAGATATCCTCCATATTGACGGCGATACCATCGGCGTGAACGCCGCAGTGCGCACCATTCTTTGCGTCGCGGTAGATACCGGAAGAGTGAAGCAGCGTTTTCGTCGGGATGCAGCCGCGGTTCAGGCAGGTGCCGCCTGCCTCGCACCGTTCGACGACGGCGACCTTTTTCCCCAGCTTTGCCGCGCGGAGCGCGGCTTCGTAGCCGCCTGGGCCGGCGCCGATGACAATGAGTTGATAATCAGCCATATCATGTTCCTTTTTGAGAGCAATACCGCCTGTTCAGGCGGTATTGCATCGTATTTTTTAATCAGGCAAACGAGTAGCGCAGGATCATATTGCGGGCCGCTCCGACCTCATCGAGCCGGCGGACAGGGGTATTATGCGGCGCGGTATGGAGCGCGTCGGGATCGGAATAGGCAAGATCAAAGAGCTTGCCGTAGATGTCGCAGACCTCGTCCATCGTCTCCTTGCTCTCGGTCTCGCAGGGCTCGACCATAAGCGCCTCATGCACAATGAGCGGGAAGTACATCGTGGGCGGGTGCAGGCCGTAATCGAGCATACCCTTGGCGAGATCGAGCGCGGACACGCCTGTTTCCTTGTGGAGATCGACGAGTGACATGACGAACTCGTGCATGCAGATCTCATCGTAGGCCATGGTGAACTTTTCTGCAAGCTTCACGCGCATGTAGTTGGCGTTGAGCACGGCGTTCATCGCGGCTTCGGGAATGCCGAACCTACCGAGCGTGAGGACATAGGTGAGTGCCTTAATGCACACATCGAAGTTGCCGTAGAACAGCTTTACGCGGCCGATGGATTTTTCGGGGAACTCGAAATCGTATCTGCCGTCCTTCTCCACCACCAGCGGGCCGGGCATATACTTTCGGAGAAAGTCCTTGCAGCCGACCGCGCCCGCGCCCGGGCCTCCGCCGCCATGCGGCGTGGCAAAGGTTTTGTGGAGATTGGAGTGAATACAGTCGAAACCCATGTCGCCCGGACGCACCACACCCATGACGGCGTTGAGGTTCGCGCCGTCGTAGTAGCACAGTCCGCCCGCATCGTGGACGATCTTCGTGATCTCGAGAATGTTCTTATCGAAGATGCCGACCGTGTTCGGATTGGTGAGCATCAGACCCGCCGTGTCAGGGCCGACGGCGGCACGCAGTGCGTCGAGATCCACACAGCCATCCGCACCGGAGGGAATATTCACGACCTGATAGCCGCACATCGCAGCGGTGGCGGGATTGGTGCCGTGGGCGGAGTCGGGCACGATGATCTTCGTGCGCGCCGTGTCGCCGCGGTCGGTGTGATAAGCTTTGATGAGCAGCACACCGGTAAACTCACCGTGCGCGCCCGCCGCGGGCTGAAAGGTAACGGCGTCCATGCCGAAAATCTCGCCCAGCTCAGAGCCGAGAGTATGGAGCGCTTCCAGCGCGCCCTGTGCCGTTTCGACCGGCTGGAGCGGGTGGAGCTGCGTGAAGCAGGGCAGCGCCGCCATATCCTCGTCAATTTTGGGATTATACTTCATCGTGCACGAGCCGAGGGGATAGAAACCGTCGTTCACGCCGTGGATGCGCTTGCACAGCGCCGTATAATGACGCGTGAGTTCGTTTTCGCTCACATGGGGCAGGTGCAGGGGCGCAGTGCGCTCTTCGGGAAGCGTATATTCCAGCACATCGCACGCGGGCATCAGGCTCATGCCGCGTCCTTCTGTGCCAAGCTCAAAAATCAGCTTCATTTCAGCACCTCCTTCACGATGGCGGCGGCACGGTCGAGCTGCGCTTTCGAGACAAGCTCCGTCACGCACCAAAGAATGCCGCCCTCGACCTCCGCGCCGCCGAGAATACCCTCGGCCGCGAGCGCGTCGAGAATTTTTCTGCGGCAGTTCGGGCAGACACATTCAGTTACGAATTCGTGAAAAAATTCGCCCTTGTATTTGCGTGTGCAGCCGGCCTTTTCCAGCTCAGCGGCAAAATAGTGCGCCTTGGAGGTGCACAGCCGCGCGCACTGCTTCATGCCGGCCTCGCCCATCGCGGCCATGTAAACGCCCGCTGTGAAGGCGCACAGCGCCTGATTCGAGCAGATGTTGGAGCTGGCCTTTTCGCGGCGGATATGCTGTTCGCGCGCGGAGAGCGTGAGGACATAGCCGACCTTGCCGTCCACATCCTTGGCTTGGCCGACAATGCGGCCGGGGAGCTTGCGCGTCATAGCAGCGGTCGTCGCCATAAAGCCGAGGTAGGGGCCGCCGAAAGCCGTGTCGAGGCCGAGCGGCTGGCCGTCGCCCACGGCGATATCCGCACCCATCTCGCGCGGGGTGGGGAGAAGCGCACAGGCGATGGGGTTTACACCCATGACGAACTTCGCACCTGCGGCGTGGACGATCTCGCCGACGGCTCTGGCGTCCTCGAGCTGGCCGAAGTAGTTCGGCTGCTGGAGATAGAAGCATGCGGCATCCTCGCCGAGCGCTGCGTGCAGCGCGTCCACGTCGGTGCGGCCATCTTTTTCAGGAATGACAGTCAGCTCGGTGTTGGAGGCGAAGCAGTAGGTTTTCATGACCTCGATGACCTGCGGATTCACGCAGGCGGAGACATAGGCCTTCGTGCGCTTGCGATCCTTGCACATGGGGATCGTTTCGGCGGCGGCAGTCGCGCCGTCGTAGTGCGAGGCGTTGGAAACGTCCATGCCGGTGAGCTCACAGATCATGGTCTGGAACTCAAAGGTGCTTTGCAGGACGCCCTGACTGATCTCAGCCTGATAGGGCGTGTAGCAGGTGACAAGCTCCTCACGGGAGGTGACGGACTTTACAACGGCGGGAATAAAGTGGCGGTAGGAACCCGCACCGCGCAGAACGGTCTTGTAGACGGTGTTCTTTTCGGCCATGGCGGAGACCTTCTCACGCACCTCCAGCTCGCTGAGCCCCTCGGGGATGTTGAGTGTTCCGTTGAGAAGCATCTTCTGCGGAACGGAGCGGTAGAGATCTTCAAGACTCCTGACCCCGATGGCGGCAAGCATTTCCTCGCGTTCCGCCGCTGTGGTAGGAACGTAAGAACCCATCAGCCCTCCTCGGCGCAGTGCGCCTCATACGCGGCGGCGTCAAGCAGCTCTTCGGTGCCGGTAATGCCCTCAACCTTGATGATCCATGCGCCGTATGGGTCGGAGTTGAGCGTTTCGGGCACGTCGGCGAGGGCCTCGTTGACCGCGCAGATGGTGCCGGAGACAGGGGAGACGATGTCGGAGACTGCCTTGACGGATTCGACGTCGCCGAAGCTCTCACCGGCGGTGACAGCGTCGCCCTCGGCAGGCAGGTTGATAAACACCACGTCGCCCAGCGCATCCTGTGCGAAATCGGAAATGCCGATGACGGCCACGTCACCGTCCATCTTGATCCACTCGTGAGACTTGGAATACTTCAGTTCCGCAGGGAAATTCATTATGTTGTCCTCCTCAGATTTTGTTGTAAAGTTCGTTATAATAGTTATGTATGCTTACTTGTCCAGCTTGTAGAACGGCATGGGAACGATCTCCAGCTCGATCATGCGCCCGCGCACATCGGCGTTGAGGTGTCGGCCGATCTCGATGTCCTTGGCCGGAATGTAGCCCATCGCCACGCCGCAGCCGATGAAGGGCGCGAATGTGCCGGAGGATGTCCAGCCGATTTTTTCGCCCTCCATCGTGTAGAGGCCGCAGTGCTCGCGCACGATACCGCGCCCGACGACTTTCATGCCGATGCGCTTCATCTTCGGCGCGCCGAGATCCACGAGTGCATCGCGGCCGATGAAGTCCTTGCCGGTGAGCTTGCAGGGAAGCCCTGCCATCTTCGGCGTGATCTCGTCGTTCATCTCATGGCCGTAGAGCGGCATGGAGGCCTCCAAACGCAGCGTATCGCGCGCGCCGAGACCGCAGGGGATCAGACCGAACTCCTCGCCCGCGGCGAGCAGAGCCTTCCAGAGGTCGACGGTGTCTTCGGCCTTGCAGTAGATCTCAAAGCCATATTCGCCGGTGTAGCCGGTCTGAGAGACGAGTGCGTGAATGGTGCGGCTGCCGAGGTTCAGGGGCGCGTTATCGATGAAGGTGTAGTATTTTGCAGGGATGTACTTTTCCTCGCAGAGCTTCTTGAGGATCTCGCCGGACTTTGGCCCCTGAAGCGCCAGCTGTCCCCAGTCGTTTCCTTCGTCGCGGTAATCGACGTCGCCGGAGAGATGACTCTTGACCCACGCGGCATCCTTGTCGCGGTTGCCGGCGTTGACGACCAGCCAGTAGTTATCGGCGGCGCAGCGGTAGACGATGAAATCGTCAATAATGCCACCGTTATCGTTGCAGAACATGGCGTATTTGATGTCGCCGTCCTGCATGGCAGAAATATCGGCAGTGATGAGCTTCTGGACATTTGCGACCGCGTCGTGGCCGCTCAGCCGCAGCTCACCCATGTGCGAGACGTCAAAAAGACCTGCTTTCTGGCGCACAGCCATGTGCTCGGCAAGCACACCGGTGGGGTATTGGACGGGCATCAGAAATCCGCCGAACTCGACGATCTTGCCCCCCATATCCACATGCGTTTGATACAGCGGCGTTTTCTTTTCCATTACAGCGTTTCCTCCTATTACAGCTTTAGAACTATTTTGCACAAACGATCAAAATAAAGAAACAAAAAAAGAGACACAAAACCCCTTCTGAGTTCTGTGCCTCCGTTTTATGACCTGAGAGATTCCCCGCGCCCGTGCCTGCGGGCGGATGCGGGTTGCACCGTCGGCGTGCGGTAAGCCGCACTTTTCGGAGTGTCGTCCGAGTCCGGTCCTTTCGCCTGAGAGCTTTTGCGTTCCCCTTCGGCGCCGCGGCGCGTGCCGCGATCTCTCCCGAAACCCATCAACCGATCGTCTGATTCAATTTGCGTTTTTAAAGTAACACAGTCTATTTGCTTTTGTCAAGAAGGCATTTTACGTTTTTACAGAATAAACAAAAGGTGGACCGGCGAAATGAGGAAAAGGAAGAGGTCTTCAACAAGGCCTCTTCCTTTTTATTCTGCCGGGACAGAAATTATTCGTAAATGGGGTATTTCTTGGTCAGAGCGACAACAGCTTCCTGCGCGGCGGCCTTGTTGCCCTCAAAGTCGCGGGCGACCATGCCCATGATGCGGGCGATCTCCTTCATGTCCTCTTCCTTCAGGCCGCGGGTGGTGGCAGCGGGCGTGCCGACGCGGATGCCGGAGGTGACGAACGGCTTCTCAGGATCGTTGGGGATGGCGTTCTTGTTGACAGTGATGAAGCACTCGTCCAGACGGTGTTCAATCTCCTTGCCAGTGATGTTGAAGTTACGCACGTCCACGAGCATAAGGTGGTTGTCCGTGCCGCCGGAGACCAGGCGGAAGCCTTCAGCCTTGAGACCCTCGGCCAGAACGGCGGCATTCTTCACGACCTGCTCGCCATACGCCTTGAACTCAGGCTTGAGCGCCTCGCCGAAGCAGATGGCCTTGGCCGCGATGATGTGCTCAAGCGGGCCGCCCTGCGTGCCGGGGAACACAGCGGAGTCGATCTTCTTGGCCAAGTTGATGGTCTCCATCTCACCGGTCTCGATATTCTTCTTGGTGATCTCGTTCTTGCAGAGGATCAGGCCGCCGCGCGGGCCGCGCAGGGTCTTGTGGGTGGTGGAGGTCACGACGTCGGCGTAGGGGATGGGGCTCATGTGAACGCCCGCGGCGACCAGACCGGCGATGTGCGCCATATCGACCATGAGGTACGCACCGACGGAATCGGCGATCTCACGGAACTTGGCAAAGTCGATCTTGCGGGGATAGGCGGAGGCGCCGGCGAGAATCATCTTGGGCTTGCACTCCTGCGCGATGCGGTAGAGCTCATCATAGTCGATCATCTCGGTTTCATCGTTGAGGGAGTAGGGGACCTGATGGAAATACTGGCCGGAGATGTTGACGGGGCTGCCGTGAGAGAGGTGGCCGCCGTGGGCAAGGTTCATGCCCATGTAGGTGTCGCCGGGCTGGAGCATGGCCTTGAACGCGGCCAGGTTCGCGGAGGCGCCGGAGTGAGGCTGCACGTTCGCGTGCTCGGCGCCGAAGAGCTTGCAGGCGCGCTGACGGGCAATCTCCTCCGTCTCATCGACGCAGTAGCAGCCGCCGTAGTAGCGCTTGCCGGGATAGCCTTCGGCATACTTGTTGGTAAGGCAGGTGCCCATCGCCATCATGACGGCGGGGGAGACGATATTCTCCGAGGCGATCAGCTCGATGTTGCGCTGCTCGCGGTGGTACTCGTTCTCGATGGTTGCGCCGACCTCGGGATCGTACTGGGACAGGTAAGCCATGGTTTCCTTGATCATATGAAAGTTTCCTCCTGTAAGAATGATCGGAAATTTGCGGATGGAGCCGGTGTGCACCGGCCTTACAAGTTGTCCTATGGGGTAGAATACCAAAAAAGAGACGGAAATGTCAAGGCGGACTGTGTAACTGTCATCCGCGTTTTGTTAGAAATAATATCAGGATGACCTAAAAAAAGAAATTTAGTTCGCGCCGGAATGAAATTGCTTGACGATGGAGGGAGAGTTTGCTATTCTATATATGTATTTTTACACAAAAATACGCTTTGGCAGAGTAGAAAGTCATGTGTTTGCGTCAAGGAGACGCTCAGTGCCACCGGGACGGGAAGTTGCCCGGCGGACGAAAAACCCCGGTTTGCAGTATGGCTTTCGCATTCCGCTTGCCACATCGGATAAGAGACATGAGACCTCTTTTCTGCGTGGCTCCTGCCGTAAGGGGAGGGGGGTAATCTGTGCCCTCTCTAAACTGCCACGCTCCGCGCGGGAAGATGGACGCCGCGGCGGATGCCCATTTTTTTAAAGGAGGAATCTGTCTCATGTCGCCTACGTCTATCGTTATCTGTATGGCCGCCTGCTTTATCGGGCTGGTGGCCGCGCTCGTGGTGGTCAACCGCTTCGGTTCCATGTCCACGCGCAAGCTGGTGCTCATTGCCATGCTGGTAGCCGTCTATGTTGTGCTCAACACGGTCGGCACGATCCGTCTCGGCTGGATCAACATTTCCGTCTCTGCGCTGCCGATCATCATCGGTGCGCTCATCTACGGTCCGGGCGGCGGGCTGATGGTCGGTCTGGTCGGCGCGTTCCTCGGTCAGCTGATGACCTACGGCGTTACCGCGACGACGGTTCTGTGGATCGTTCCGCCGGCGGTGCGCGGACTGCTTATCGGTCTCTATGCCAAGCGCTGCGGCTATGAGCTCTCCAATAAGCAGCTCGTCGGCTCGCTGGTCGTCACCTCGCTGGTCGTCACTGTGCTCAACACCGGCGCGATCTATCTCGACAGCGTGATCTACGGCTATTACAGCTATGCTTATGTGTTCGGAAAGGTCGGCATCCGTATCGTTTCGGGCGTCATCACGGCTGTCGCGATGGCCTTTGTCACGCCGCCTGTGGTGGAAATGGTGCGCCGCGCGGTTCGCTCAACACAGCGGGCCTGAGGTGTTCTCAGGTTTTATTTATCATTCCAATTAAGGAGGAAATGCAATGTACGGAAGTAAAATGAAGTCCGAAGAGACTGATCATCTGTTTGAAGCGATCCTCTCGCTCAAGGATGTGGAGGAGTGCTACCGCTTCTTTGATGATCTGTGTACCTTCAGCGAGATACAGGCCATGACGCAGCGCCTTCAGGTCGCACGCATGCTGGAGGAGGGCTGCACGTTTTCCCAGATCTCCAAGGAGATCGGCGTTTCCTCCGCAACGATCACCCGTGTCAACAAGTGCATCAGCTACGGCGCAGACGGCTACAAGATCGCGCTGCAGCGTCTGGGTGAAAGGGAAGCCGCAAAGGGCTTAAAATAAGCATAAAGAATGGACGGCTGCCGCCCGCGGAACTTCCCATCCGCAGGCGGCAGTTCCTTTTATTGCGTTAGCACTTCTGCACAGTATCGAAACCATTTGCTATCATGTAGTGGTCATTTCTCACAAAAACCGTAAAAATTTCATTACAAATTTATTGATTTTTTATGAACGCGTATGATATAATGCAGTAAACGATCCGAACGGTTCTGTTTTCCGCAGTGAAGCAGAGCCGGTGTGGGGCACCTGCCCGGCGGCTTCCGTCGGATCGTATGGGGCAGAAAACGAAAGGACGGCATGTGAGAAGCGCCGCCTGCCCAGACGGCGGCTGTCCGACGGGATCTGTTCTCGTCCTGACTGCGGGGCTCCCTCCCGGAGGCAGGATGTGTCCCAAGCTTGTTGCAGCCAGTCTGTCATTCAGAAAGGAGGGCAATCGGAAGAGACCTTGTGTGTGGGGACGCGGGACCGCTTTGGCGGACTGTGTCTCGGGTATCGTTCGACAAACGCAACAATCTAAAATTTATTTGTAAAAGAGAGAGGTATCATTTCATGGCAAACGAAAAGAAAACCGTTCGGGAGCCCAGTTTTATTCTGGCGCTTGTCCCCATTCTGGCGATGATCGCCCTGATGCTCTACTGCTTCCTGGGTGAGTCGGATTCCGACTATCACGATGCGCACATGCCCCTCACCATTTCTATTATTGTTGCCTGCGCCGTCGGCTGTGCCTGCGGCCACACGTTCAAGGATATGCTCGCCGGTATGATCGAACGTCTGGCAGCTTCCATGGAAGCTGTCCTGATCCTCTGCACCGTCGGCTTCCTTGTTTCCAGCTTCATGGCCTCCGGTGCCATCCCTGCGATGATCGTCTACGGCCTTGATCTGCTGACCCCGAAGCTGTTCCTGCCGATCGGCTGCATCCTCTGCGCGATCGTCGGTATGGCCTGCGGTTCCTCTTGGACCACCACTGCCACCATCGGCCTTGCCTTCCTCGGCATCGGCGCAGGTCTTGGCATTCCCGCCCCCATCACCGCCGGTATGATCATCTCCGGCGCGTATGTCGGCGATAAGTTCTCCCCCCTGTCCGATACCACCAACCTCGCCGCGGCTGTTGCCGAGACCGGTCTTTTCGACCACGTCACCGCGATGGTCTCCTCCACCGGCCCGACCTTGGTCATCGCCCTCATCCTCTACACCATCATGGGCCTGAACATCGACGCCAGCGCCTATGATCCGACCGTCGCCCAGTCCATTCAGGACGCGTTCCGTGGGGCCTTCGTGATCTCCCCCGTTCTGCTCATCCCCATCATCGTGGTTATCGTGATGTGCATCCTGCGCGTGCCCGGCCTTGTCGGTATCGCCATCTCCGTTGCCACCGCGACCATCTTCATGATGATCTTCCAGTCCACCGACATCTACGGCTCCCGCGCCCTGGGCGACATCTTCAACACGCTGCACTACGGTATCGGCGTTGAGACCGGCAACGAGGTCGCTGACTCCATCCTCGGCAAGGCCGGCGGTATGGACGGCACCATGTGGACCATCAACCTCATCCTCCTCGCGCTCGCCTACGGCGGTGCTCTGGAGCGCTGCGGCTGCGTCGAGCGTCTGTTCGGCGGCCTGAAGCACAGGATCCACTCCGTCGGCAGCCTCATCCTCGCCACCCTGCTGACCTCCATCTTCTGCGACGCCACCATGTGCGACCAGTTCCTCGGCATCGGCGTTCCCGCCCCCATCTATGCTGACAAGTACGACGAGCTCGGTCTCGGCCGCAATATGCTCTCCCGTTCTCTGGAAGATGCCGGTACCCTCTGGGCCGTTATGTTCCCCTGGACCGGCTGCGGCGCCTATCAGACCGGCGTTCTGGGCATGAGCCCTCTGGTGTTCTTCCCTTATGCCTTTGTCAACCTGCTCAACCCCATCTATGCTTACATCACCGCTCTGCTCGGCCGCAACATCTTCTGGGCTGACGGCTCTTACACCAACCTGTTCGGCAAGACCAAGGCTGGCAAGCCCGCCGGTGCTCCCGAAGAGGCGCATGAGAAGGCCGTTGCCAATCTGGAAGCCCGCCGCGCTGCCGGCAAGGCTCCCAAGATCAGCGCGTAAGCTGGATATCCGTTTAGAAAGGAACGTCTATTGTGAGACAACCGCTTCCCTGGGAATCTGTTGAACCGCCGATTTACGTCTCGCGGGTGCCAAAGCCGCGCAAGAAGTGGGTCACTGTCGGCGGATGGCTGCTCGTCGCCCTGCTTCTGCTCGGCGGCCTGACGACCAAATACAAAATCGCGCTCGTGTTTGCCGTGCTCTACACGCTCACCCTTCTGACGCAGAAGGAAGCTGCGGTCACCACCCGCGGGCTGGAGATCTTCTACCAGATGCAGATCACGACGCATTACGACTTCTTCCCATGGGAGCGGATCACCTCCATCGTCCGCGAGGATCGGGATCACCCCGACTTTATTCGCCTGCATTTTGGCTTTGAGGCAACGGAGAAGGCGCTGTTCTTCACCAGAGCGGATGCCGCCGGCGTCGAAAAGCTTGCCAAAATGAAGAATCCGGCGATCCGCATTGTGGACTATGAGGGTGCACAAAAGGCACAGCCAAAACGGAAAAGATAATAAGCGCAGGAAGAGCTGCCGGAATACCGGCGGCTCTTCTTTTTTTGCCTTTGGGTGCTGTAGCACGATAATACAGCATCATAATATATTGATATAGCACAATAGATTATTAAATTTTGAAGAAAAAACTATTGATTTTGCACAAATAATGTGTTATCCTAATGACATCAGCCAAAGCGATGACGCTTGACCGAATAATAGGGAGCGGCGTGGTCGCACCTCGCGTCATGGGCAGACGTGCATAAAGGGTACACACTGCGCAGAAACTTCTCACGACTCACCGGGCCGTTGGAGCCTTAGTCCTTCCGCAGCCAGATGCTGCGGAGCGACAGGCGCTTGGCGGAACAACAAAAACGAAAAGAGGCAAACGATTATGATTATGAACCCCACCGCGATCAAGCATGTTGTGGTCGACGGCCACAGTCTGACGCTTGAGTCCTTTGTTGCTATCGCGCGCTACAATGCCACTGTCGAGCTGGCTCCTTCCGCTCTTGAGGCGATGAAGAAGTCCCGCGCTCTGGCGGAAAAAATCGCTGCCGAGGGCCGCGTGGCCTACGGTATCACCACCGGCTTTGGTGAGTTCCAGAAGGTCGCCGTTCCCAAGGAAATGAGCAACCAGCTTTCCACCAATCTGATCCTCAGCCACTGCACCGCCGCCGGCGAGCCTTACGCCGACGAGATCGTGCGCGGCATGATGCTCCTGCGCGCCAACGCCCTGTGCGGCGGCGTGAGCGGCGTGCGCCCCCTCCTCGTTGAGATGCTTCTCGAGATGCTCAACAAGGGCGTTACCCCCATCGTTCCCCAGAAGGGCTCCCTCGGCTCCTCCGGCGACCTCGCGCCTCTCGCGCACATGACGCTGCCCATGCTCGGCAAGGGTGAGGCCATGTATGAGGGCGTGAAGATGACCGGCGCTGAGGCTATGGCAAAGGCCGGTATCGCCACGCTTGACACACTCGTGTCCAAAGAAGGTCTCGGCATGACCAACGGCACCTGCGCGATGACCTCTGTCGGCGCGCTGGCCTTGTATGATTCCATCTGCGCCGCCCAGCTCGGCGACGTGATCGCGTCCTTGTCCTTCGAGGGCCTCACCGGCCTGCGCAACGCCTTCGATCCCCGCATCCATCAGGTGCGCGGCCAGAAGGGCCAGATGCTCGTCGCCGCGAACATGCGCAAGCTGCTTGCCGGTTCCGAGATCCTTGACAACTGCCAGTCCGACCGCGTGCAGGATGCTTACGCGCTTCGCTGCATCCCGCAGCTTCACGGCGCCTGCCGCGATGCGCTCGAGTATGTCCGCGAGAAGGTCGAGATCGAGCTCAACGCCGTGACCGATAACCCGCTGATGTTCCTCGAGGACGAGGCCGTTATCTCCGGCGGCAACTTCCATGGCGAGCCCATGGCGCTTCCGTTCGACTTCCTCGGCATTGCCGCCAGCGAGATCGCCGACGCGTCCGAGCGCCGTACCGAGCGCATGGTCAACCCCGCGCTCTCCAACGGTCTGACCGCATTCCTCACCACGCAGGCGGGCGTCAACTCCGGCTTTATGATCGTGCAGTATGCCGCGGCCTCTATGGTCAGCGAGAACAAGGTTTACGCGCATCCCGCGTCCGTTGACTCCATCCCCTCTTCCGCCAACCAGGAGGATATCGTCTCCATGGGTACGACCGCTGCCCGCAAGGCCAAGATGATCCTGCAGAACACGCAGGATGTTCTTGCCGACGAGCTGCTGACTGCCTGTCAGGCCATCGACATTCGCCGCCGCCTGAACACCCACGGTCAGGGTCTCACCCCGCTGCATGAGGCAATCTACAAGCACGTGCGTGAGCAGGTCGCGTTCTACGAAGTGGACCGCGAGATTTGGCCCGACATCCGTGCGGTGGAAAAGATGATCCGCTCCGGCGAGCTGCTCGACATCGTCAAGGAGTATATCCCCGACTTCGAGTAAGCTGCGGCTTGCTGAAACCGAATCAACGTATAACAAAGCGGAGAAAACTTTTGTTTTCTCCGCTTTGCTTTTTTGTTCCGCCTGTTTTCAGCCGAGAGCTTTACTTCGTAAATCTGGTGAATACCATAACGATGACGGTGATGAGCGCCATGACAGCGAAGATGCCCAGCATCCCCTGCCACATGATGGTCAGAGCGGCTTCGAGAGCAGTCATTGTTCGTTCCTCCTTATTTCAAGAGCTGCGGCACAAGGTTGAGGATCATGCCGCCGGCGAGGACAGACGCGATCTGACCGGCAACGTTCGCGCCGACCGCGTGCATGAGCAGATGATTGCTCTTGTCCTCCTCCAGTCCCATCTTCTGAATGACACGTGCAGACATCGGAAAAGCCGAAATGCCTGCCGCGCCGACCATGGGGTTGACCTTGGTCTTGCTGAACAGGTTGAGGAATTTCGCAAACATCACGCCCGCGATGGAGTCAAAGATAAACGCCACCAACCCGAGCCCCATGATGAGGAGCGTGTCGAGCTTGACAAATTCCTCGGCACGCATGGAGAACGAAATGGTGATGCCGAGCAGCAGCGTGATGAGGTTTGCCAGCGTGTTCTGCGCCGTCTCGGAGAGACGGTCGAGGCAGCCGCACTCGCGCAGGAGGTTGCCGAACATCAGGAAGCCGACGAGTGAGACGGACATCGGGGCGATGAAGCCGGCAATGATGGTGACGAAAATGGGGAACGCAATGCGCAGCGTGCGCGAGACGTTCTTGGGGTTGTAGGGCATGCGGATGCGGCGATCCTTCTTTGTCGTCACGAGCTTGATGGCGAAGGGTTGGATGATGGGCACGAGCGCCATGTACGAATAGGCCGCGACGGCGATGGGGCCGACGTACTTCGAGTGGAGCACCTGAGAGACGAGGATGGAGGTCGGGCCGTCCGCCGCGCCGATGATGCCGATGGAGGCTGCGTCGGCAAGGTCAAAGCCGAGGAGCACGGCGGCGATCATGGTGAAGAAGATGCCGAACTGCGCAGCTGCGCCGAAGAGCAGCATCTTGGGATTCGAGAGCAACGGACCGAAGTCGATCATCGCGCCGATGCCGATGAACAGCAGCAGCGGCAGGGCCTCGCTGGCCTCGATGGTGGTCTCGAAGAGCCACTGGATGATGCCCTGGCTTTCGCCGATGCCCTCGACCATCTGGTTGAGAACGCCGGACATCGGCAGATTGACGAGGATGGCACCGAAGCCCATCGGCAGCAGCAGCGAAGGTTCATAGTCCTTTTGGATGGCGAGGTAGATGAGGGCGAACCCCACCAGATACATCACGCCCTGCTGCCACGTCACGGCCCGGAAGCCATCGAGCAGAAAACTCATAAATAACACACTCCTACTATTTATAATACTGACATAATGGATTCGCTGTACGGTGCCGGGAATAAAAAGAAAAAGACCCCTACCGCAGGATGATCCCTCGGTAAAAGTCTTGCCATTTCATGGCGGACCGGAGGCGGCTGCCTCGTGATGACGATCCGTCCAACGTCTTACGGCGCTGGCTACTCCCTTATTACTTTTGAAATCATAGCATAAGAAATGCACGCTGTCAAACCAATTATTGCCGAATCGTAAACTTTTTAGCATTCACTTTACTCTGCGGGTAAAATCGTGTAAGATAGCCCTAATAAAAAACAGGGAAGTGTGAGTTTTGCAGAATTTCTTCTATAAGATCCGCTGCGCGTTGACGCGGTTCATGTATGGACGCAACGGAGTAGATGCGCTGACGTGGGCAATCGTGATCGCCGAAATGGCGCTGAGCCTGCTTGCCACAATCATCAACAACCGGTATTTCTCCCTTTTTTCGCAGTATGCGACGCTTGCGCTGATGATCTATGCCCTCGTCCGCATTTTCTCGCGCAATCTGGATCGATGCCGTGCGGAAAACGCACGCTTTCTTGCATGGTGGGGGCCGAAGCGGAACACTGCTCGCGCTGCAGGTGCCCGCCGTGCCGATAAGGCGCATAAATATGTCAAATGCTCATGCGGGACATGGTGCCGCGTGCCGCGCCATGTCGGCAAAGTGGAGCTAAAATGTCCGAAGTGCGGCAGAACACACACGGTGAAGACCTGAGAAGAGAAGCCTCTCCCGCGGCGGGAGAGGTTTTTTCGTGCCGGTGGTGCCATTGGCGGTGTGCGGGGCTGCTTTTGGCGGGCAGGAGGACAGCGCGGCGGGCAGAGGACATTTGCGCCTTTTGACGATTGACAAGCAGGACAAAGTGAAGTATCATCGTGCCTATCTTTTGTAGAACCGAGGCAGTTCCGGTATGAAATATGTAAAGCAATTCGGCGTTATCCTGCTCATTTCCCTTGTGGGAGAGCTTCTGAACTATCTGCTGCCCCTGCCGGTTCCGGCAAGCATCTACGGTCTGGTTCTGATGCTTCTGGGACTGCGGCTGGGTATGATCCGACTGGCAGATGTGACCGACACGGCGCATTTTCTCATTGAGATCATGCCGGTGATGTTTATTCCCGCAGCCGTCGGGCTGATGGCCTCATGGGATGCGATCCGCGCAAAGCTGACGGCATATCTTGTGATCGCAGCGGTGACGACATTTGCGGTGATGATCGTTTCGGGCCGTGTCACGCAGTTTCTGCTGCGCCGCGGAAAGAAGGAGGCGTAAGCATGGAGTTTGTCGAACAGTCTGTTTTCTTTGGTGTTTCGCTCAGTCTTGCGGCATATGGACTGGGTGTGGTGCTGCAAAAGCGCTTTCGTCTGGCACTGTTCAACCCGCTGCTGATCGCGGTCGTGGTGACCATCGCTGTGCTGCTGAGCGCGCATATCGACTATGATATTTACTATGAAGGCGCAAAATATCTGAGCTACCTGCTCACACCGGCGACGGTGTGCCTTGCTGTGCCGTTGTATGAGAAGCTTGCGCTGCTGCGCCGGAATTGGAAGGCAATTCTGGCAGGCATCGTTTCGGGCGTGCTCACCACGCTGATGAGCGTGCTGGTTCTCAGTCGAGCGTTCAGCCTGACGCATGAAGAGTATGTAACGCTTCTGCCCAAGTCCATCACGACGGCCATCGGCATGGGCGTGTCGGAGGAGCTTGGCGGCTACGTTACGCTGACTGTGGCCATGATTATCGTCACCGGCATCCTTGGAAATGTGACGGCGGTGGCGGTCTGCCGGCTCTTCCGTATCACGGAGCCGATTGCAAGAGGCGTGGCCATCGGCTCATCCGCCCACGCGCTCGGTACGGCGAAGGCCATCGAGATCGGCGAGGTGGAGGGCGCAATGAGCGGCCTTTCCATCGTAGTCGCGGGACTGCTGACGGTTGTGGGCGCGTCGGTGTTTGCGCAGCTCTGGTAAGGATCGTGAAAAATAAAAAAGGCCTGGGAGCATGTTTGTGCCCCCAGACCTTTTCCAATATATGACGCCGTGCCGTTTAACGCTGTTCGGCCGCTTCGATGACATGGCTGGCGAGGATGGTCGTCGTCACGGTACCGACGCCGCCGGGAACCGGCGTGATAGCGTCCACAATGGGTTCGACCTCGGCAAAGCGGGTATCGCCGCAGAGATTGCCGTCCGCACCGACATGGATGCCGACGTCGAGCACGATCTGACCGGCGCGCACGCTCTCCGCGCCGACCATACCGGCCTTGCCGGCGGCGACGACGAGAATATCAGCCTCGCGGCAGATTGCCGGGAGGTTTTCACTGCGGCTGTGGCAGATCGTCACGGTCGCATGCTCGGCAAGGAGCAGCATGGAAACGGGTTTCCCGATCACAAGGCTGCGGCCGATGACGACCACACGCTTACCCTTGATGGGAATATCGTAGTGCTTGAGCAGCGCTACGCAGGCCGCGGCGGTGCAGGGAGGATAGCCACCCTTGCTGCCGGCATAGACCGCGGCAAGCGAGCCGTCGGTGATGCCGTCCATATCCTTTTTTGGGTCGAGCGCCGCGCGGGCGGCCTCGTCGTCAAGGTGCTTGGGAAGCGGGCGGAACATCAGAACGCCGTGGACAGCCTCGTCCTCGTTGAGTGAACGGATGTTGTTGAGTAGTTCCAGCTGGTCCACGTCCTCCGGCAGCACGACCTGACGAACCGCAATGCCGACCTTTTCGCAGCGCTTGAGCGCGCCGCGCTCATACGAAAGATCGTCCTCGCGTGCACCTACGCGCAGAATGGCGAGACAGGGCTCGACACCGCGCTGACGAAGCGCGTCCGCGCGTTCATGCAGCTTTTCGGTCAGCGCCTTCGCGGCGTCTGCTCCCTTTAATAATATAGCCATGACGGTTTCCTCCTCATGCCGGCGCAGTGCGCCGTTTTCTTCCTGTCCAGCATAACAAACAAAGATTTTTCTGTCAATTTCTTTTTCAAAATGTCCGCCTGTCGTGGAATTTGTTTTCTCCCTGTCTTGCTATTTCGGCGTCTTTCTGCTACGATAGAGGCACAATGAACAATAGAAACATGCCGGAGGGAATTTTTTATGTCCATCATTGAAGAAAAGAAGGCGCTGCGCACCTTCATTCGACAGAGTGAGCGCGCGCTGGACGCCGCCTATAAGGCAGAGAGCTCGGATGCGATCTGCCGCCATGTCCTCGCGCTGGAGGAATACCGGCGCGCGAAGGTGGTATTTGCCTTTGCCGGAACGGTTCACGAGATCGACACCTCGCAGCTGCTGGGCGAAACGCTGGCTGCGGGCAAAACGCTTGTTCTCCCGCGCTGCGCGGAGGAACACGCGATCGATCTGTGTGTTGTGCGTTCCATGGGTGATCTGGAAGCCGGCATGTACGGCATTCTGGAGCCGAAGAAGGCATGCGCGCTCGTCACGGCGGAGCAGATCGACTTTGCTGTGGTGCCGTGCCTGTCGTTTGACCGCATGGGCCGCCGGCTCGGTCAGGGCGGTGGATACTACGACCGTCTGCTCCCGCGCCTTCACTGCCCGACCTGCCTGATCTGCCGCGAGCGGCTGATGAGCGATGCCGTTCCCACGGAGGAGCATGACTGCCGCTGCACGCTCTACATCACCGAGCGGGGCGTTATGACGCCCGAGACTTAACGCCGGGCACACGAAAGGATCTGCCGTTATGGACCGTAATTCCCTTGTTTACCGCACATATGTCGATATTCTGCACCGTGAGCTCGTCTGCGCGATGGGCTGCACGGAGCCGATCGCTATTGCCTACTGCGCCGCCGTGGCCCGCGCTGCGCTCGGCACACTGCCGGAATGGGTGAAGATCGAGTGCAGCGGCAATATCATCAAAAATGTCAAGAGCGTCGTCGTCCCGAATACAGACGGACGGCGCGGCATCGCCGCAGCTGCCGCCATTGGAATCCTCGGCGGCGATGAAAAGGCCGGGCTTCAGGTCATCTCCGGCGTTTCCGGCGAGGCAAAGGCGCAGCTGGGCGATTATCTGGGAAAAATCAGGATCGAAACCCTTCCTGCCGAGACGGACTATCTGCTCGACATCACCGTCAGTGTTGGCGCGGGGGAACACACAGCCCGCGTCCGCGCCGTGCAGGAGCATACGAACCTTGTGCTTGTCGAGCGCGACGGCGAGGTGCTTGAGAGCAGACCCCTGCCGTCGGCAGAGCACGCCGCCGATGCGTCGGCGCCGGATTACTCGCTTATGACGGTCGAGGACATCTGCGATTTCGCTGCCACCTGCGACCTTGACGATGTACGCGAGGTGCTCGAGCGCCAGATCGCGTGCAACAGTGCCATCGCGGATGAGGGACTGCGCGGCGACTGGGGCGCGAACATTGCGTGGCTCCACGGCGGCGGCTTCAATGAGGTTGCGCATACCATCGTCAATGCGCTGGCCATCACGTCGGGCATAGTGTGTGACGGTGCGAAATCCTCCTGTGCGGGAAAGATCGCCATGGCGGTCGATGCAGGTATTCTCGGCTACGAGATGTACTGCTCCGGGCAGGAGTTTTACGGCGGCGACGGACTGGTGTGCAAGGGCGTGGAAAATTCCATTGAGAATTTCGGCCGCCTTGGCCGCATCGGTATGCGCGAGACGGACAAGGAGATCATCCGCATGATGACGGGCTGCTGAAAGACAGAAAAAGAGGGCTCTGCCGGCCGGCGGAGCCCTCTTTTTGCACCCTTGCAAAGCTTGCGCTCCGGTGCTATGCTGTCGGTGAGGTGAAGAGCATGCTTGATTATCTGATCCGGGGAGCGCAAGTGCTCGACGGCACAGGTGCCCCTGCGTTTTCCGCCGATGTCGGAATAGAAGGCGGGACGATCGCTGCTGTCGGACATCTGGATGGGGCGCATGCCGCGCATACGCTCGATGCGGCCGGACGCACACTGACGCCCGGCTTTCTGGATATCCACCGCCATACCGACGCAGCGCTTTTCCGCCCGCACTTCGGTGAGGCGGAGCTTGCGCAGGGACTGACCACGCTCGTCGGCGGCAACTGCGGTCTATCGCTTGCACCGCTCTTCGGCGCACACGCGCCGGAGGTGCGCGACTACCTTGCCCCGATTGTCGGCACATTCGGAGACGAGCTGTGCTTTTCTTCGCTCGCGGATTATTTTGCCGCGGCGGAGCGCACGCCGCAGATGGTGAATCACGCCATGCTCATCGGCATGGGGACGCTGCGCGCCCTCACCGCGGGCTTCGATGATGCGCCGCTGTCGGACGGACAGTACCGACGGCTTCATGGGCTTATGGAGCGTGCGCTTGCCGACGGAGCGGCGGGCGTGTCGCTCGGCCTTGGCTATGCGCCGGAGTGCTTTTACACCACGGATGGCCTGATCCGTGCGCTTGCACCGCTGTGCGGCGGAAGCATCCCCATTACCGTTCATATACGTCAGGAAGGAGACGGCGTGGTGGACGCACTGCGCGAGATGCTGACGGTCGCGCATGCTCTGCACTGCCCGGTGGAGATATCGCATCTCAAGGGGATCGGCCGCAGCAACTGGGGGCGTGCCGTGCCGGAAATGCTGCGGCTGATCGCACAGACCCGCGAGGACGGCTTTGACGTCGCGTGCGACGTCTATCCCTATTCCGCCGGCTCGACGCAGCTGATCCATGTTCTGCCGCCGGAGTTTCAAAAGGGAGGTCTTGACGCGCTGACCGCCGCGCTGCGTGACCCTTCCGCCCGCGCGGCTATGCGGGAGCGCATGGAAACCGGCAGCGATTTTGAAAACATCACGCACCTTGCCGGCTTTGAAAATGTTGTCCCCATTTCGCTCCGCACGGAGGAGTACCGAGCATATGAGGGAAAGAGCCTTGCGGAGATTGCGGGGATGCTGCAAAAAGACCCTTTCGATGCACTGTTCGATCTCCTTGCTGCCGAGCATTGCGAAGCCGGTATGATCGACTTCATCGCCGCAGAGGAGGACATAGAAATGATTTTGCGCGCACCGTTCTCCGTGCCGATCTCCGACGCAACTTATCCGGTCGAAGGCCTGTGCCATCCGCGTGTGTACGGCAGTGCAGCACGCTTCCTTTCCCATTATGTCCGTGAGCGGAAGCTGCTCACCCTGCCGCAGGCGGTGCATAAGCTCACGATGCAGTCCGCCGACCGGCTGGGGTTTCACCGGAAGGGACGCATTGCAATCGGCGCGGACGCGGATCTGTGCCTGTTTTCGTTGGAGAATATCCGCGAAAATGGGACATATACCGCGCCCCGGCAGCTCGCAGAGGGAATGGACGCGGTGTTTGTCGGCGGTGTTCCCGCATTGATAAAGGGTGCGTTTACCGGAGAAATGCGCGGCAGAATGCTGCGCAGAGTATGAAAAAAGGCGTCTCAAAAAAAGAGACGCCTTTTTCTTTACTTTTTTCCAAGCAGACAGCAGAGCAGGAAGACGGCCAGATTGCACAGCACCACGCTTGCGCCCACCGGAGTGGAGACAAGGTACGAGGCGATCAGGCCTGCGCAGAAGCATACGACGCTCAGTACGCCCGCACATATGACCACCGCGCGGAAGCTTTTGAATATGCGCATGGCAGAGAGCGCGGGGAAGATGATAAGGCTGGAGATGAGCATAGCGCCCATCATGCGCATGCCGAGCACGACCGTCAGTGCCGTGAGCAGAGCGAGAAGGGAATTGTAGGCGTTGACGTTCACGCCGGTCGCGCGGGAAAAGTTCTCATCAAAGGTAACGGCGAAGAGCCGATGGTAAAAGAGCAGAAACAGCGAGAGCACGGCGATGGCCAGCGTCACGGACAGCGCCACATCGCCGCGTGACATGGCAAGAATGCTGCCGAACATGTAGCTGTCCACATCTGTGGTCATGCCGGTGGTAAGGCTCGTTACCACAATACCGGCGGCAAGCGCCGAAGCCGAGAGCACGGCGATGGCCGCGTCCGCGCCGATGCGGCTTTTCTCAGCGATGCGCAGGAGAAGAAACGCCGATGCGACCACGACCGGTACGGAGAAGGCCAGCGGCGCAAAGCCGCAGGCGACCGCTATCGCCAGTGCACCAAAGCTCACATGCGAGAGCCCGTCACCGATCATGGAATAACGTTTTAAAACCAGCGGCACGCCAAGCAGCGCCGCGCAGAGCGAGACGAGAATGCCCACGGCGAACGCCCGCAGAATGAAGGGATAGGTAAACATTTCCAGCAGCAGACTCATACCGCACCTCCAAATCGCTTGCCGGCAGGCGAGGCGAGATACTCCGCCACCGTGCCGAAGAACCAGCCGTCGCGCCCAATATGCAATATCGTGCGCGCTTCACGCAGGGCGTTTGGCATATCGTGCGTGACCATCACGACCGCCATGCCCTCCGCCTGATTGAGGTAGCGCAAGGTTTTGTAAAGGTCCTGCGAGGCGGCGGGGTCAAGCCCCGTGACCGGCTCGTCAAGAATAAGCAGATGGTTAGCCGCGCACAGGGCGCGTGCAAGCAGCACGCGCTGCTGCTGTCCGCCGGAGAGCTCGCGGTAGCAGCGGTTTTGCAGCTCCAGCACGCCGAGCTTTCCCATGTTCATCAGCGCCGCGCTCTTCTCTGCGGCAGAATAGAAGAAATGCAGCCCGCGCTTGTTGGCGAAGCCGGAGAGCACGACTTCGTTGACCGTTGCGGGGAAATCGCGTTGCGCGCTTGTCTGCTGGGGCAGATATCCGATCGCGCCTGCGCGCTGCGCGGGGCAGTCGATCGTGCCGGAGAGAGGCGGGAGAAGGCCGAGCAGACTCTTCATCAGCGTGGACTTGCCGCTACCGTTCTCACCCACCACGCACAGGTAATCCCCTGCGCGGACGGTGAACGTCAGATTTTTGAGCAGAGCGCGGTGCTCATAACCGAGGCTCGCGCCGCAGCACGCGAGCAGGATGTTTTTGTCCATTACAGCAAGCCCCCTTTCAGCGCTTCATAGTTTCGCTCCATCAGTGTGATATAGGTCTCACCCGCGTCAAAATCCGCGCGGGAAACGGTCTGCATCGACCAGAGCCGCTCGATCCGCGCGCCGGTGCACTCGCTCACCGCTTCGGCGATCTTCTGGCTGTTGAGATCGACGGTATAGACGACCGGAATATGCTCTTCATTGACCTTGTCAATGAGATATTTGAGCGTGGCGAGGCTCGGCTCCGTGTCGCTTGAGCAGCCGTGAAATGCCGCGCGGTAATTCAGACCATATTCCTTGCAGAAGTACAAAAACGGAAAACGGTCGGCAAAGACCAGAAGATCGCGCGCGGCGCCCTCGCGCAGCGCGCGAAAGTCCGCATCCAGCGCAGAAAGCTGCGCGCAGTAGTCCTCGCAGTTGGCACGGTAGAAATCCGCGTTTTCCGTGTCCGCCGCGCACAGCGTCTCAGCAACGGCACGGCAGAGCACAATGGCGTTGGCCGGCGAGGTCCAGATGTGCTCGTCATACTCGATCTCGTCGCTATCGGCGTGATCGTGTTCGCCATGCTCGTCGAGGTCATGGCCCTCCGCATCCTGCATTCCCTCGGAAAACTCTTCTTCGCGGGCGCTGACGAAGTCCATCATGCGCAGCACGCTTTCAATATTCTCTCCAACGGAATCGAGCATGTCGTCGACCCAGACCTCACCCTCGCCGCCGTTGTAGATGAATACATCGGCGCGGGAAATGGTCACGGCGTCGAGTGGCGTGGGCTCAAAGCTGTGCGCCTCGCGGCCGGGGGAAAGAAGCAGTGTCACATCGGCGCGGTCACCTGCTACGGCGCGGGCGAAATCATAATAGGGAAAAAGCGTTGTGACGACACGCAGCCGTCCATCGTCCTCTGGAGCCGGGCGCGCGGCGCAGCCGGCGAGCGAAACAGCGAGGACAAGGGCGGAGAGAAGGGAAAATAAGCGCTTCATGCATCCTCCTGACATGCGCGGCACAGACCGTAGAACATCGTCTTGTGCGGGTTGATGTCGAAGCCGTGCTCGCGCTCGAGGTGTTCGTAGAGCGGCGCGAGCTGATGACAGTCGACATGGACGATCCGTCCGCATTTTTCACATTTGAGCAGAAAGCAGTCCGCTGCTTCGCTGCGGGTACAGTATTGATAGTACGCACCCTCGTCGGTCGTGATCTTGTGGACGCCGCCCTGCTTTTCCAGCTTTTCCAGCTGACGGTAGACCGTCGCCATGCCGACGTTTTCCCCGCGCGAGCGCAGCGCGTCGGCAAGCTCTGCCGCACTCATGGGAGCGTCCGCGCATGCGGCGAGACATTCGAGCACCGCCTTCTGCTGTTTGGTCGTATAGGTCGCCATAACAAAAACCTCAATTTGAAAATGAAAATCATTTTCAAATAATAGCACATTTTTGAGATCTGTCAAGCATTTGTAACCAAATCGTCACATCACTTTTCCTGATCTTATGATACACTGATCGCAGATCAAGTGATGATTGATAAGGAGGCGCTGACCATGAAGCGTATTTTTTCTCTGCTCCTCGCGATTGCACTGCTTGCCGCTCTGGCCGGCTGCCGGAAGCGGGAACCGGCCCCGGACAGACCGGATGAACCTGTGCCGCCGGAAGAAGAGGGGATCGTGCTCGCGGAGCTGAATGTGGAGTTTTCCATCGGCACGCGGGATATGGATGAGCTGATGCGGCTCAAAAAGGAATTTTCGCCGCTGCTGATCGCAGCGCTGGGCGAAGAGGGCGTGAAGGCCGGGAAGGTCAATGTGACCTTCGGCACGAGCGACGAGGCGACTGCCGACGCACTTGCGCATGGCACGGTGCAGGTCGGCTTCGTACCGATGGAAACGTATGCTGCGCATGCGGAGGCGATGCGTGCGGTCTGCGTTTCGGACGAAGGTGCGGACGGCGTAGAGAGGATCGGCCTATATCTGCCTGCCTCTGACCAGAGCCGCACGCTGCGCGCAGATTTTGAGAAGAATGCGGCGCACAGCAGCGCGCTGAGTGCGTGGAGCACGCTCCTCGGCGGGTTCTGGATGGGGAATGGCGTCAACCCTGTGTTTGCCGTGCCGGCAGAGGATGAAGCCGCTCTGCGCTTTCTCAATTCCATGATGGATATTAACGGCAGCGGAATGACCGCGGAGAGCATCCCGCACCTGATCGAATATACCGATGCGGACACGGCGTTTTCCGACGCAGAGCTTGTCGTGCTGCACAGCAGCGGAAAGCCGGATGAGGGGCTGTGGACAGAAGTTTACAGCTGTCCGCTCGGCGGCGGGGTCGTGGCCGTCAGCACGGCGGACGACATTGTGAACAGTGATGAGTTCACCGCTGCACTCTGCGCGGCGATGGAAGCCGTCTCTGCCGACGAAACGGCACAGACGGTGCTGCGGCTTTACGATGGAGACGGCGCACGCTACAGCGCGGCCGACACGCAGACGCTGGAATTTGCGCAGTATCTGCTCGGCAATGCAGAGGGCGTTTACCAGCTCACGAGCGAGTAAAAGAAAAAAGCGCGGCTGTGCCGCGCTTTTTCTCTTTGCGTGTTCAAATCATCATTCGCAGAGCGCTGTCCTCGATGCCAATTTCGATCCTTGCCTCGCCCAGCGCATATTCACCGTCGAGCGTCCATGGAATGCTGCCGTCGCTCTCGGCGGTGACATGGCGGACGTGGCGGAAAATGAGCGCGTCGCTCTTTTCATACTCCTCGTAAATAATCGCACGGATCGTTTTCTGGAGCTGAAGCGGCGTTTTCGGCACGGGTACGAGCATCAGCTCAAACTGTCCGTCGCTCATATCGACCGCGTCGGGGGAGAGCTTCATCAGCCCCGCAATAGAGGTCGAGTTGCACACCGCGCCGAAAAGGTACTCACCGTCGAATACCTCGCCGTCGGCGGTGATCTTCATGGGATAGGGGCAGAGCGTTTCCAGATCCTTCACGCCCTCCAGAAGATAGGCGAAATGGCCGAACATGTTCTTGATGTCCTGCGGCACGGTGTAGGCCGTGCGGGTGAAGGCGCCGAAGGAGGCGACATAGACGAAGTTCCTGTCGTTAAACGTGCCGACGTCCAGACTGCACGGGATCAGGCGCATGGCACTCTGCGCCGCCATGGCCGGCTGCGAGGAAATGGAAAGGCTTGCGGCAAAGTCATTCGTGCTGCCGCCGGGCAGATAGATCAGCGGCGGGCGTGCGTCCTTCGGCAGGCGCATCACGCCGTTCACCGTTTCGTTGAGCGTGCCGTCGCCGCCGTGACAGGCGATCAGGTCATAGCTGCCGCCATACTTTTCGGCAAATTCCGTCGCGCTGCCATGGCCGCGCGTCTGCATGACGCGCACAAGGTAGCCCGCCTCGGAAAAGATCGAGATGGCGTCAAACAGCGGCGCATGGGATTTTGCCTTTCCCGCGCGCGGGTTGACGATGAATAAAAGCTTTTTATCCAAACACATTCATCCTCTCTGGCGAAGAAAATACTTGAAATTTAAAAGCAAATTAAGTATAACATAAAAATTGTCCTATTGCAATTCAGTAATAAACATAGTATGCTAATTTAAATACTCTTTTAACATCTGCATCTCCGGCATTTCTGAACAGGGAGGGAAGAGCTGTGAAGAAAAGGACCTGTCTCTATCTGGGCGTAACGATCACGGCGGCTGTCTGCGCCATTTTGGTGTTTTACGACACCTTTTTTCAGAACGGCGTGCTGCTGCGGTTCGTGGAAAAGCTGCTCACCATCCTCAAGCCTGTGCTTTACGGCTTGGCACTTGCCTACCTCCTTGCGCCGATCGTCAACGCATTCGACCGTCTTTTCGGCGGCAGGCTCGGCATACGGAAGCAGTCAACCGTGCGCGCGCTGAGCATTCTTGTGACATGGCTTCTTGCGGGTGCGCTGGTGTATCTGCTCTTCAGCATCCTCATCCCCCAGCTGGCCGCCAGTATCAGCACGCTCTTTTCCAATCTGGAAAACTATTACCGCGTGGTTTACAGCTGGGCCACGAAGCTTATGGAGGACAACCCCTATATTTCCGAGCGCGTGCCAGACATGGTGCGGAATTACTATAATGAGCTTATCAACTGGGTTTATAATACGCTCATTCCCGGCGCGCAGGTCGCCATCGTCGCTGTGACGGGCGGTGTGCTGAGTGTGCTGGTTTTTGCCAAGGATATGCTGGTGGGGATCGTTGTATCGGTCTATCTGCTCGCGCGGAAGGAGACCTTCGGCCTTCACTCGCGCAAGCTGCTTTACTCCATGCTTTCTGTTCCACACTATAAGCGGGTGCTCAGCGCTGCGGCAGAGGCCGACCGCATCTTTTCCGGCTTTGTGCGCGGCAAGCTGCTTGATTCGCTCATCATCGGCATTCTGTGCTTTATCATCTGCTCACTGCTCAAGTTCCCCTACACGCCCATTATTTCGGTATTTATCGGCGTGACGAACATCATCCCGATCTTCGGCCCATTCCTCGGCGCAATTCCGAGCGCCTTTTTGATCCTGCTCGTCAGTCCGCGCCAGTGTCTGTATTTCATCATCTTTATCATCGCGCTCCAGCAGTTCGACGGCAATATCCTCGGCCCCAAGATCCTTGGCGAAACCGTGGGCGTTTCCAGCTTCTGGATCGTCGTCGCCATTCTCGTCGGCGGCGGCTTCGGCGGTGTGCTGGGCATGTTCCTCGGCGTGCCGATCTTCGCGTGCGTCTATTCCGCCGTAAAGTGGCTGAGTGAGACGTCGCTGCGCAAAAAGGGCGTGACAGACGATACTCTATTTGTTCCCCGGAAGGATTCCGGACAAACAACCACCACAACAACCAAAGGAGAAACCAAATGACAAAACGCATCCTCACCCTGTTCCTTTCCATGGCGCTGGTGTGCTCTCTTGCCGCCTGCGGCAGCAAAGACAACAATGCGCAGGAGAGCCGTCGCGATACCAACGAAATCGTCGTCGGCATTGCACAGGATCTGGAAAACAGCCTGGATCCCTACGCTTCTGTCACCGCCGCGAACCGCGAGGTGCTCTTCAACGTCTTTGAGGGCCTTGTCAAGCCTGACGCGGACGGCAACCTGACCCCTGCCATTGCCGAGCGCTGGACGATTTCGGACGACCAACTTGCCTACACCTTCTATCTACGCTCCGGCGTGAAGTTCCACGATGGCAGTGAGGTCACAGCTCTGGACGTGGGCGAGTCGATCAACAAGGCCAGAGAGTCCGGCAACTGGAAGGCGCTGGATAATATTGAGACTGTGGATATCGGCGGCGATTACGTTTCGGTCATGCTTGCGCAGCCGGACAGCGATTTCCTCTCATATATGACGCTGGCCGTTACGCCGGAGAGCTGGAGCGATGGTACGAACCCTGTCGGCACGGGCCCATTCAAATATGTCTCCCGCACCGCGCAGCAGAACCTTGTTTTTGAGCGCTTTGCCGATTACTGGGGCGAGGGCGCGAAGGTGGACAAGGTCACCTATCAGATCTATGAGAACGCCGAGGCGCTCGTCCTCGCGCTCAAGAGCGGCGCGGTGGACGTGTGCGCCCATCTGACCGCCACGCAGGCCGATCAGCTCACCGAGAACTTCAACATCTTCGAGGGCACGATGAACCTTGTGCAGGCCGTGTATCTCAACCATGCCTATGAGCCGCTGGCCAACGACAAGGCGCGCGAAGCGCTGTGCTATGCGCTTGACCGCGAGCAGGTGTTCGAGGTGGTTGCCGGCGGTCATGGTACGGCGGTCGGCAGCAGCATGTACCCCAACTTCCGCAAGTATTTCCTGCCCGAGCTTGCCGATCTCTATCCGCATGATGTGGAAAAGGCCAAGACTCTGCTGGCCGAGGCGGGCTACCCCGATGGCTTTGATCTGACCATAACCGTCCCCAGCAACTATCAGCCGCATATGGACACCGCGCAGGTCGTGGCCGAGCAGTTCCGCGCCATCGGCGTGAATGTGACCATCGAGCCGGTCGAGTGGGCCAGCTGGCTCAACGACGTGTATATGGGCCGCCAGTATCAGGCGACCGTCGTCGGCGTGGATGCCAGCACCCTGACCGCCCGCGCCATGCTCGAGCGCTTTACCTCCACCGCGGGCAACAACTTTACCAATTATTCCAACGAGGACTATGACGCGGTCTTTGCGCTGGCGCTCGCCGCGGAAACGGACGAGGACGCGACCGACGCGTATCTGCGCTGCGAGGAGATCCTTGCCGAGACTGCCGCGAATGTTTATATTCAGGATCTGGCGGATCTTGTCGCCGTGCGCAAGGGGATCGACGGCTATCAGTTCTATCCTCTCTATGCCATTGACCTGAGCACGATTACCTACACCTGATTTTCAAGGGGGGAACGGACCGTTCCCCCTGATTCCGGACAAAGCGAGGCGGACACCATGCGTTATACAGCGAAAAAAGTTGCGACGATGCTGCTGACAATGGTGATCGTCTCGTTTTTGACGTTTGTTGCTTTTTCTCTTCTCTCCGGTGATGCGGCTACGCGCCTTCTCGGCACAGAGGCCACACCGGAAAAGCTGGAGGCTCTGCGCATTCAGCTGGGACTGAACGATCCGCTTCCGGTGCGCTATGGGCACTGGCTGGCCGGCGCCGTGCGCGGCGATCTTGGAACCTCGTACCAATACGGCCTGCCTGTCGCCACGCTCATCGCGCAGCGGCTGGGGCCGACACTGACGCTTACGGCGCTTGCCTTTGCGCTGATCGTCGTGATCTCCATTCCGCTTGGTGTCGTTTCGGCGAAATACGCCGGCGGCCGGCTCGACCGCACGATCACGGTGCTCAACCAGATCGTGATGGCGGTTCCGCCGTTTTTCACCGGCATCCTGTTTACGTATTTCTTCGGGCTGGTGCTGCACTTTTTCATCGCCGGCGCATTTCCGACCGGTGGTGCGGGCAGCTATCTCAGCTATCTTTTCTTCCCCGCCCTTGCCGTGGCGCTGCCGCGCATTGCCATGACGGTCAAGCTCCTGCGCACATCCATCCTTGACGAAGCGCAGCGCGACTATGTCTGCACCTCGATGAGCCGCGGGCGTTCGCGCAGCGGCATCCTCTACCGGCATGTGCTGAAAAATACGCTTGTTCCGCTCGTGACCTTTCTGGCCATGACCGTGGCTGATCTTCTGGCGGGCAGCGTGGTCATTGAGCAGGTGTTTGCCGTACCGGGGCTCGGACGGCTGCTGCTCACCTCCATTTCAAACCGCGACGAGCCGGTCGCGCGCGCCATTGTCGTGCTGTTGGCTTTCGCCGTGATCCTCTGCAATCTCGCCGCCGATCTGCTCGCGCGGCGCATCGACCCGAGGCTTGCCTCCGGCGCGGGAGGTGACGCATGAAAAAGAACACCTATCTGCGTGTGGGTCTGCTGCTCACTGCACTGGTTGCCGGCTTCATCGTTCTTGGCCTTTTCTGGACGCCGTATCAGCCCGGTGCGATGGACTTCGCCCGCATGCTGCCGCCGTCTTTTTCGCACCCGATGGGAACGGATAAATTCGGCCGTGATATCTTGAGCCGCGTCATGGTCGGCGCGGGTGATACGCTCCTCATCGCGCTCGGTACAGTCGTGATCGGTACCATCGCCGGTACGCTTATCGGCGCATTGACCGGCTGGTACGGCGGCTGGGTGGACGAGGTGCTTATGCGTCTGAACGACGCGCTTGCGTCGTTTCCGAGCATCCTCATTCTGCTGGTGCTCGTCAGTCTGCTCGGCGGCGGGAGAGGGCACATGACGCTCGCGCTCGGCATTGTGTTCATTCCCAGCTATGCGCGTATCGTGCGCAGTGAGTTTTCCCGCGCGCGCACGCAGAATTACGTCCGCATGGCGGAGCTGATGGGCGCGTCGACCGCGCGCATCCTCTTCATTCACATTCTGCCGAATATCTGGCACACGCTGGTTTCCGCCATTACCATCGGCTTTAACAATGCGGTTTTGGCCGAAGCGGCTATGAGCTACCTCTCCATCGGCGTTTCACCCGACGAGGCGAGCCTTGGCTATATGCTCTCGGAGTCGCAGAGCATTCTGGATTCCGCACCGTGGTATGCCCTCGGCACCGGCGCGGTCATCGTGCTTTTGATCCTCGGCGTGAGCCTGATCGGCGAGGGACTTCAGCGCGGTGAAAACTGACTCTTGGAAAGGAGATGCCCATGGTCGAAATTCGTGATCTGCATGTCCGTTTTCACGGCGCTTCACGCGAGGCGGTAGCGGGCGTCGACCTGACCATTCATGACGGCGAGATTTTAGGACTGGTGGGCGAGAGCGGCAGCGGCAAAACCGTCACCGCCATGACGCTCTCCGGCCTTATTGAACGGAAAAAGGTCGCGCTCTCCGGTGAAGTTCTCTTTGACGGACGCGATATCCTGCGCCTTCCGCGCGCGGAGCTCAGAAGCGTGCAGGGGCGCGAGATCGGCGTGGTGTTTCAGGAGCCGATGACCGCGATGGATCCGCTCATGCGCATCGGCCCGCAGGTCGAGGAGGCGCTTGCCGTCCATACAAAGCTTACAAAGGACGAGCGCCGCGCCCGGGCCCTTGAGGCGCTGCACGACGTTGATCTTTCGGAACCGGAGGAGCTTTACCGCAAGTATCCGCACGAATGCTCCGGTGGTCAGCTCCAGCGCGTGATGATTGCTGCCGCCATTGTGACGAATCCGCATCTGCTGCTGCTCGACGAGCCGACCACCGCGCTTGATGTAACGGTGCAGGCGCAGATCCTATCTCTGCTCGGACGGCTCAACCGTGAGCGTGGCATCTCAATGCTGCTCATCTCCCATAATCTTCAGGTCGTGCGCCGCATCTGCTCACGCGTGGCCGTGATGCAGCGCGGGCACATTGTGGAGGAGGGCGAGATGGAGCGCGTGTTCACAAGCCCGCAGAACGCCTATACCGTTGAGCTGATCAACGCCATTCCACGCCGCGTGCGCAGAGGATAAGCCACATGGATGACCTTGTTTTAGAAGTCAAAAACCTGACGAGCTGGTATCGCGCCGCGGACGACCGCGGCCGCCGGTACGATCAGACTGTGCTCCATGATGTGAGCTTTACGCTCCACCGGGGCGAGATTTTGGGTCTCGTGGGCGAGAGCGGCACGGGAAAAACGACGCTGGTGAAGAATATTCTCGGCCTTGTCAAAACACATACGGGCGAGATCATTCACTATACCAAACGTCCGCAGATGATTTTTCAGGATCCCTATTCCTCGCTCAATCCTGCCTATACCGTCGGCTGGATGCTTGAAGAGCCGCTGCGCATTTACGGTAAATATGATGCCGCCGAGCGCCGCCGCCGCGTTGCGGAGATCGCGGAGAAGGTGGGCCTTCCTGCCGAGTGCCTGACGCGCCGGCCGAACGAGCTCTCCGGCGGCCAGCGCCAGCGTGTGTGCATCGGCGTGGCCCTGATCCAGAAGCCACGCCTTATCATCGCCGACGAGCCGGTCAGTGCGCTTGACGTGACCATCCAGCGTCAGATTCTGGAGCTGATGCGCTCGGTGTGCGACGAGCTGGGCATCTCTTTTCTTTTTATTTCTCACGACCTCAATGTCGTCTATCAGCTTTGCGACCGCGTGATGGTGATGAAGGATGGCTGCATCGTGGAGGAAAACACGGTGCAGGCGCTTTTCGACCATCCGCAGCAGGCATATACGCGCGAACTGCTGGTGGCGGCAGATTGATAAAGATGAAAAAACTTTTTTTGCGTTATCGAAAACTGCATCTCTGGCTGCTGGTGGATCTTGTGTTCCTTGCAGCCTTTTTCCTTCTGCGGCGCAGCCGCGTTGTGATGAACGCGCTCACGCAGGGGGTTACGAACCCTCTGCGCCGCGGGATCGGACGGCTTTGCGAGTGCGTTTCGTTCTCTGTGGCGGAGCTTTTGTATGTTCTCGCGGCGCTGGGCGCGGCGGCCTTTCTGATCCTCGGGATCCGTGCCGTTGTGCGCAGCGCGCGCCGGTGGAGCACGATATATGCCCTCGTGCTGGGAGCTGCTGCGGCGATCGTGACCGTCTATGCGCTCTTCTGCCTGCTCTGGGGAGCGAACTACTATGCTGACAGCTTTACAGACAAAAGTGGTATTAACGTTGAGCCGATCACGCTCAACGATCTTGAGCGCGTAACGCGCCAGTTTGCCGAACTGGTGAACGAATACGTGGGAGATGTTCCCCGCAATGCCGACGGCACCTTTGCTGCGGAGCGTGCGGATATTCTCGCTTATGCGCCGCGGATCTATGAGAGCCTCTACAACGAATTTCCGTTTCTGGAAACGACCGATGTCGCGCCCAAGCCGATTTATTTTTCCAGCGTGATGAGTGCGATGGGCTTTACCGGCTTTTACTTCCCCTTTACCGGAGAGTGCAACGTAAATGTTGACTTTCCCGCTGCGACGCTGCCGACCACTGTTGCACATGAGCTTTCTCATCGCCGCGGTATCGCCAGCGAACAGGAGTGCAATTTCCTTGCTGTGCTCGCCTCTCTGCGGTGCGGCAGTGACGCATACCATTATGCCGGCGCACTTTCAGGCTATATTTATCTTTCCAACGCGCTCTATTCCGCTGATGTTGAACGCTGGCGGGCTGTGCGTGAGACACTGGATGAACGCGTAGTCGCCGATCTTCACGCATCGAATGTCTACTGGACGCAGTTCGAGGGGGCGGTGGATACGGTCACGACCGCCGTATACGACGGGCTGCTCAAAAGCTACGGCACGCTCGGCGTACAGAGCTACGGCCGCTGTGTCGATCTGCTGGTAGCGTACTTTAAATAAAGAAAGAAGCGGCTTGCATCGCAAGCCGCTTCGCACATCATATCGGTGTCTTTGCACCGTGCAAGTGTTTTGCGCAGCAAAACC
>JAXYYF010000164.1:0-19503 GCA_037419475.1 bacterium | reverse complement strand
AGTGCCGGGAGCACTGGCCACTGTGTTAAGATGGGACTTTTCTAACAGCCCCTTTTTTTGCGCTCAGGCGGGGAGACCACTGTGAAGCGCACTGCTTTTCCGGCAAGCTGACAGAATGCCATGACAGTTGGAAGCGTTCACAAACTGTTTACACGCACCCCTATTGACAATGGAATACACTGGTGGTACACTGCGTTTAGCACTCGGAGAGAATGAGTGCTAAATCGGAAAGGAAGGTCGGCGGTATGGAACTGAGCGCGCGCAAAAAGCAGATCCTCAAGCGTGTGGTCGAGGACTATATCGCCTCCGCCGAGCCGGTCGGCTCAAAGGCCATTGCACAGGAGATGGGAGGGAGCGTTTCCTCCGCCACCGTGCGCAATGAGCTTGCCGAGCTTTCCGATTTAGGCTACCTTGAGCAGCCGCACACCTCCGCTGGGCGTGTGCCGTCCCCAAAAGGCTACCGGCTCTACGTCAACGAGCTGATGGAACGGCGGAGCCTTTCCGAACAGGAAACGGAGCGGATCAACGAGACATTGCAGGACAAAATGTCCGCCGCAGGTGATATGATCTCGCAGGCGGGACAGATGGTGTCCTCCATCGTTGATTATCCCGCCTATGCCGTGACCGAAGGAAAGAGCGGCGTGACCGTCAAGCGCTTTGAGCTGCTGGGCGTGGATGAGACGAGCTTCATCGTTGTCGTCATGACGGACGACAGCCGCGTGAAATCTCAGCTCAAGCAGTCGCCGCTTCCATTTAAGCGTGAGCAGCTGGCGGGTCTGAGCCAGCTCCTCAACGCACACTTTGCCGCCTGTCGGCGGGAGGAGATGAGCGCGAAACTCATGAACCTCTCCGATCAGATCGCGCCGGAGTTGTTTCTGGTGCTTTCCACGGCGGTCGAGTATGCCGCCGAGATTTTGGAGGAGGCGGCGAAGAAGGATGTTTTCACGACCGGCGCGAGCCAGATCCTGAAAATGCCGGAGTACCGCGACCTTGACAAGGCACACGACCTGATGACGTTCTTTGTGGACAATAAGGAAAACCTTCCGGTGCCGGACGATGATACTCCGCTCAAGATCCTCATCGGGCCGGAAAATGTCAACGAGGCGCTGCGGGATACCAGCGTGGTCGTCGCCAGCTACGATATCGGCGGCGGGATGCGCGGACTGGTCGGCGTGGTCGGTCCCACGCGGATGGATTACGCCACTGTGACCGCGCGGCTGAGTTACTTTGCAGACAGTTTGACGCGGATGTTCGGCAAGCACGAGCTTCCGCCGAAAGAAGATAAGGAGTAAGAGATGTCGAAGAAAGATAAGCAGAACGCACAGCCGGACGTTCCGGAACAGGAGACGCAGGCCGCGGCGGCTGCCGAGGAAAAGGAGCTTCCTCCCGAGGATAAAAAGGCTGAGGAGGCACAGCCGGAGACCTTCACCGTCACGCGCGAGCAGATGGAGAAGATGGAGGGCCTTGCCAAGAGCCTTGCCGAGGAGCATGATAAATACCTGCGCCTCGCCGCGGAGTATGACAACTACCGCAAGCGAACCGCCAAGGAGAAGGAAGGCATCTACGCCAACGCGAAGATCGACACCATTCAGGGCATGCTTCCGGTGTATGACAATCTCGAACGCGGCCTTGCTCAGTTCAAGGACGAGGGCGATGATCCCCATAAGAAGGGGCTCGAGATGATTTTCAACCAGTATAAGGAAGCGCTCACCAAGCTCGGTGTCACGCCGATCGACTGCGTGGGTAAGGAATTTGATCCCGAACGGCACAACGCCGTGATGCATATTGAGGACGAAAGCCTCGGTGAGAACACCGTGGCGGAGGTCCTTCAGCAGGGCTTCATGCTGGGAGAAAAGGTTCTGCGCTTTGCGATCGTCAAGGTCGCCAATTAACATTGTTTACAAATAAAATTAAGATAGATTCAGGAGGGCATCATTATGTCTAAGGTTATCGGTATTGATTTAGGTACTACCAATTCTTGCGTCGCCGTGATGGAAGGCGGCGAAGCCGTTGTTATCCCCAACGCGGAAGGCAACCGCACCACACCGTCCGTCGTCGCGTTCTCCAAGACCGGCGAGCGTATGGTCGGTCAGGTCGCAAAGCGTCAGGCTATCACCAACCCCGACCGCACCATTTCCTCTATCAAGCGTGAAATGGGTACGGATCACAAGGTCACGATCGACGGCAAGGCCTACACCCCGCAGGAGATCAGCGCCATGATCCTTCAGAAGCTCAAGAGCGACGCCGAGGCCTATCTGGGCCAGACTGTCACCGAGGCGGTCATCACCGTCCCCGCGTACTTCACCGATTCGCAGCGTCAGGCCACCAAGGACGCCGGCAAGATCGCCGGCCTTGAGGTCAAGCGTATCATCAACGAGCCGACGGCTGCCGCCCTTGCGTACGGTGTGGATAAGGAGCAGAGCCAGAAGGTCATGGTCTACGACCTCGGCGGCGGCACGTTCGATGTCTCCATCCTCGACATCGACGACGGCGTGATCGAAGTTCTTGCCACCGCCGGCAACAACCGTCTCGGCGGCGACGACTTCGACGAGTGCATCATGAAGTGGATGGTCAGCGAGTTCAAGCGCACCGACGGCGTGGACCTCAGCGGCGACAAGGTCGCCATGCAGCGCCTGAAGGAGGCCGCCGAGAAGGCCAAGATCGAGCTGTCCGGCGTGACCTCCACCAACATCAACCTGCCCTATATCACCGCCGACGCCACCGGCCCGAAGCACCTCGACCTCACCCTCACCCGCGCGAAGTTCAATGAGCTGACCGCGCATCTGGTCGAAGCGACCGCCGGCCCCGTCAAGCAGGCCATGAGCGACGCCGGTCTTACCGGAAACGATATTCACAAGGTCCTGATGGTGGGCGGCTCCAGCCGTATCCCCGCCGTGCAGGAAATGGTCAAGAAGCTCACCGGCAAGGAAGGCTTCAAGGGCATCAACCCCGACGAGTGTGTGGCCGACGGCGCTGCCATTCAGGGCGGCGTGCTCGGCGGCGACGTCTCCGGCGTTGTCCTGCTCGACGTGACTCCGCTGTCCCTCGGCATTGAGACCCTCGGCGGCGTGTTCACCAAGCTCATTGAGCGCAACACCACCATCCCGACCAAGAAGAGCCAGGTGTTCTCCACCGCAGCCGACAACCAGACCTCCGTTGAGGTCAACGTCCTGCAGGGCGAGCGCGAGATGGCCGCTTACAACAAGAGCCTCGGTCGCTTCCAGCTCGACGGCATCGCTCCGGCGCGCCGCGGCGTGCCGCAGATCGAGGTCACCTTCGACATTGACGCCAACGGCATCGTGAACGTCTCGGCCAAGGATCTCGGCACCGGCAAGGAGCAGCACATCACCATCACCTCCTCCACCAACATGAGTAAGGAGGACATTGAGAAGGCTGTCAAGGAAGCGGAGCAGTATGCCGCTGAGGACGCCAAGGTCAAGGAAAAGGTTGAGGTGCGCAATCAGGCCGACCAGATGGTGTACCAGAGCGAAAAGACGCTCAGTGAGGTGGGCGATAAGATTCCGGCCGACGAGAAGAGCAAGGTGCAGTCTGGCATCGACAAGCTCAAGGAGACCCTCAAGGGCGACGACACCGACGCGATCAAGGCTGCAACCGAGGAACTGACGCAGATGTTCTATCAGATGAGCGAGAAGCTCTATCAGAACGCCAACCCGCAGGGCGCGCAGGGCGCGGGTCCTGACATGGGTGGTGCGCAGGGCGGCGCTCAGACCGGCCCTGACGGCCAGCAGTATTACGACGCCGACTACAAAGTGGTTGACGATGACGACAACAAGAAGTAAAATAAACCAACTGACGCAGCGGGGACAGTTTATGACTGCCCCCGATTGCGGCGTTTTTAGGAGTATCGTCTATGGCTGAAAATAAAAGAGACTATTATGAGGTTCTCGGCGTTTCCAAGGGCGCTTCCGAGGAAGAGATCAAAAAAGCATACAAGAAACTGGCACGGAAGTACCATCCGGACATGAACCCCGGCGACAAGGAAGCTGAGGAGAAGTTCAAGGAGGTCAATGAGGCGAACGAGGTGCTCTCCGATCCGGAAAAGAAGGCACGCTACGATCAGTTCGGCTTTGCCGGCGTCGATCCGAATTACGGCGCGGGAGCCGGCGGCGGAGCATACGGTGCGGGCGGCTTCGATTTCGGCGATCTGGGCGATATCTTCGGCAGCTTTTTCGGCGGCGGCTTCGGCGGCACGCGCGTGAACCCCAATGCGCCGCAGCGCGGCGAGAGCCTGCGCACGAGCGTTACCATCACTTTTGAGGAGGCTGCTTTCGGCTGCGAAAAGGAAATCAGCATCGAGCGCGTTGAGCAGTGCGATACCTGCCACGGCACCGGCTGCGAGCGGGATACGACCGCCGAGGTCTGCCCGGATTGCCACGGCAGCGGCATGGTGCAGCAGCGCCGCCAGACGCCGCTCGGCTTCATGTCGACCTCGGCGCCCTGCTCGCGCTGCGGCGGCAAGGGCAAGATCATTCACCAGCCCTGCAAGGCATGCCGTGGCAGCGGACAGCTCCGCCGCCGCAAGACGCTCAAGGTATCCATTCCCGCGGGCATTGACAATGGCCAGACCATTTCTCTGCGCGGACAGGGCAACGCCGGTAAAAACGGCGGCCCGGCGGGCGATCTGCTGATCGTTATTGCCGTGCGTCCGCATGAGATCTTCCGCCGCGAGGGTACGAGCGTTCTCTGTGAGGCACCCATCACCTTTACGCAGGCGGCGCTCGGCGCGGAGCTGGAGATCCCGACCATCGACGGCAAAGTGAAGTATTCCATTCCCGAGGGCACGCAGAGCGGTACGACGTTCCGCCTCAAGGGCAAGGGCATCCCCGGTCTCAATGGTCGTGCGCGCGGCGACCAGTATGTTACGGTGTATATCGAAACGCCGCGCAACCTGAACCGGGAGCAGAAGGATGCCCTGCGCAAGTTCAGCGAGACGCTTGGCGAGAGCAATTATGAACAGCGCAAGAGCTTCTTCGGGAAATTCAAACTATGAGAAACGGACATTTTATCAGTGATTATCACTGCCACTCCACCATTTCGCCCGACGGTCACAACACAATGCTTGAAATGGCCGAGGCGGCGGTAAGGCTCGGCGTGGACGACATCTGCTTTACCGACCATATTGAACCGCTTCCGTGGAACCGCTGGAACGAAGCACCGCTGGAAAAGCACAGCTATGACTGGACGCCCATGCTGCGCCAGTTCCGGCAGGCACAGGAAACGGTCGGCGACCGCATCAAGCTTCGCATGGGCGCGGAGTTGGGCGAGTGTTCCTTTGCGCCCGATGTGGCGGACAGCTTCTTGGATGATGCGCCGCCGCTGGATTTTGCCATCGGCTCGGTGCACTGCTACCGCACGGCGGCGGGCGAGGTAAACGATCTTACATGGATCAAAAGCACCGACCCGGCCGTCTGGTACACGGCATGTGAGAGCTATTTTGATGAAATGGAAAAGCTCATCGACTGGGGCCGCTTTCAGGTGCTCGGACACCTGACGCTGCCGCTGCGCTGGTCAAAGGAGCTGCGCGGCGTGGAGCTGGACTTTGACCACTATGAAGAGCGCATTCGTCACGTGATGAAGCGCGCCATTGAAAAAGGCCTCGGTATTGAGTGCAACACCAACCGCGGCCATCAGCCTCTGCCGGACAGCAAATGGCTGAGGCTTTATCATGAGCTGGGCGGCGAGCTCATCACGCTCGGCTCGGATGCGCACACGCCGGAACACCTCTCCTGCGTGATGGAAGAGCGTCAGGAGCTGCTGAAGGCATGTGGCCTGCGCTATTTTGCGACCTATGAACAGAAAAAGCCTGTTTTTCATAAAATTTCATAAAATTTAATGATAGGAGAACGAACGATGAAAATTTCTCTCGGCTGTGACCATGGCGGCTACGCGCTCAAGGAGCACATTAAGACCTTTCTCGAATCTAGGGGCCACGAGGTCGTGGACTGCGGAACCTATTCCACCGACAGCTGCGACTATCCTGTATTTGGCGAGGCCGCTGCGCGCAAGGTCCAGAGCGGCGAATGCGAGCGCGGTATCGTGATCTGCACCACCGGCATCGGTATTTCGATCGCGGCCAACAAGGTTAAAGGCATCCGCTGCGCGCTGTGCAGCGAGCCTCTGAGCGCGGAGATGACCCGGCGTCACAACAATGCCAACATGCTTGCCATGGGTGCTGGCATGACCGGTAAAAACATGGCCGAGCGCATCGTTGAGGTCTTCCTTTCTACAGAGTTTGAAGGCGGTCGCCATGCGCGCCGCGTCGGTCTGCTCGACGCGATCGAGGGATAAAACAGGAAAATGACGAAAATCAACAAAAATTCACGAATTTTTGTTGATTTTCTTTTCTCTGGCCTGTAAAATGTCCGTGCAGTGTTCATAAGAGGCAGGTGGGACAATATGCCATCCACAAAGGGATATCACAGCTATCACGGCAAAACGGGCGCGGGCAGGATCATTTTGATCGTGCTGCTTTGCCTGATCCTGTTTGCCGCGATCGGCTTTTTGATCGTGCAGCGCTTTGCAGTTTACGGCGCGGACGGCAGCGTCCGTTTTGAGCTTCCATGGGGCAGAAAGACGCCGAATAGCGAGCAGACACAAACGCCCGATCCTTCGACGCCGGACAAAACCGGTGAGCTGGAGATCGTTGTGGACGAACCGGAGCAGACAGCACCGGCGGAGCTTCACGCCGTCGAGTTGAATGAGAGCGTTCTGCGCGGAAGCGCGGAGACTGCGCTTGCGGGACTTGCGGAGAATGTCAACGCGGTGGCCGTGCGCGTGAAGAATACGCGCGGCGAGCTGCTGTATAACTCGCAGCTTTCCGCGGCGGCAGAGGCCGGCGCGGTCGCGGGGAGCAGCATTTCCCGCGCGGCAATCGACGATCTGACAGGCAGCGGCTATTATACGGTCGCACGCATCAGCGCGCTGCATGACAGCCTGTATTCCTATGCGCATATGACGGATGCGGCCATTTTGCAGCTCAACCATCCGGGCTATATCTGGTACGACCCGGACAGCTCTTTCTACCTTGCACCAGAAAAGCCGCTCGCGCGGCAGTACCTTGCCGACATCGCGCAGGAGTGTGCACAGATGGGCTTTGATGAGCTTTTGTTCGACAGCTTCGGTTATCCGCAGGGCGGACGGTTGAGCAATATCGATGCGTCCGGGCGCACGATGAGTATGCAGGAGGCGCTCTCTCTGCTTGCCGACGAGCTGCGCGAGAGCGTGAAAGAGCAGGGTGTCCGGCTTTCCGTTGAGCTGGACGCGAAAACGGTGCTTGCCGGCGGCAATGAAAAAACAGGCCAGTCTCTGCCGCTGCTGGCGGAAAAGTTTGACCGCATTTATGTGCGCACGACGACGGAGGAGCTTCCGGCGCTGCGCTCGGCTGTTGAGCCGTATGAGGTCGAGCTGGTGCCGATCCTCATGGAGGCCGGCGACAGCGGGAGCTATCTGGTCAGTGCACAGAATTAAAAAAATAAGAGGAGCGGAAGGCATTGCCTTTCCGTTCCTCTTTTGCTTTTTGGATTCAGATCGAAAACGACTCACCATCGGCGTGAATGCGGACGATCTGCTCCGTCTGATCGGGATGCCCGGTGCGGTAGCGGTCGATCGCCTCAAACTTTTTCCACAGGTGCATGGGAAACACATGGCGCACGCGGACATTTTTTACCAGATAGTCGATGCCCATTCCGTCGAACTCCTCGCCGAGACGGATATCGAGCGGCAGCATGGCCGCCGCGATCTCAGGCTCGATGCCGTTGTCCGCGGCTTCATCGCGGACGGCGGAGGCAAGCTTTTCGATCGCCGCCTTATAGTGAACGGCCATATTATTGCAATAGGCCGTGCCCTCGCTGGCCCAGTGCCACCAGTTCAGGTCTCCGGCGTGAAAGATCATCTTCCCCTCACAGCAGAGCAGATACGCGTTGCCGATATCGGTGGACTTGATGACGCGGATGCCGAGCGGCTCACCGGCGGCTTCCGTCATTAGAATGCTGTCGGGCCGGAGAACGGTAGTGTGGGCAAACGCCTCATCGGGGATATGGAACATTTTGCGCCGGCGCTCCGTTAGGCGGGTATCACGTGAGACGAAGAACTGCGTGAGCGGGTACTGCTCCAGAAGACCAAAGACTTTCGGATCAAAGTGATCCGCATGACTGTGGCTGGAAAACACCAAAAGCGGCTTGTCCGGATCGAGCGCGGGAAGCGTGCCGGTGTATTCCGGCGCGTAGACGTAATCGAAGAGTGTGTAAAAGCGATCCCACTCGACCAGAAAGGCGCTGTGGGCGATAAAGGTGACATTCATGGGAAGACTCCTTTGCATGGGAGGGGAATATCGTCGGCTGACAGAGGATGGGTACCGTCCGTTCCGTCAACGGATGGTATTGTAGCAGAAAAATCCTATATTGGCAAGCGCTGACTGATATGATATACTAAACAATCAACACAAATGGGAGAGGGGCGGAGGACGTGCTGAAAAAGGCCTACGTCGAGGTGACGAACTGCTGCAATCTGCGCTGTTCCTTCTGCCCCGGAACCAGACGGGAAGCGCGCGTGATGTCGTGTGGGGAATTTGACCTTGTGCTGAAGAAGCTTCAGGGCAGTGTTTCCTATGTCTATCTGCATGTGATGGGTGAGCCGCTTGCGCATCCGCAGCTAAAGCAGCTGCTGTCGCTTGCCGCGGTGCGTGGGATGAAAGTCTGCATCACGACGAACGGAACGCTCCTTGCGCGGCAGGCGGAGACGCTGCTCTCTGCCCCCGCTCTTCACAAGGTCAGCGTATCGCTTCACAGCTTTGAGGGCAATGACGGCATGCAGGAGCAGGAGCGGCAGTATCTGGAAGAGGTGTGGACCTTTGCTGACCGCGCGGCGGCGCGCGGCATGATCGTTGCGCTGCGGCTTTGGAATGAGGGCGGCGCACAGACGCGCAACAGCGCGATCGAGGATTTCTGGCACGAAAAATGCCCCGGAGACTGGCCCGCGCCGCGCCGCGGCAGCTTTCGGCTGCGGGAAAATCTTTACCTTGAGCACGCGGAGAAATTTGACTGGCCCGACCTTGACGCACGAGAGAGTGGAACGCAGTTCTGCTACGCGCTGCGCGATCAGATCGGCGTGCTTGCCGACGGCACGGTGGTGCCGTGCTGCCTTGACCATGAAGGAGATCTTGCGCTGGGGAACCTTTTCACCCAGTCGCTGGACGAAATTCTGGGCGGCTCGCGTGCCGGGGCACTGCGCGAAGGGTTTTCGCGCCGCCGACCGGCGGAGGAGCTCTGCCGCCGCTGCGGCTTTGCCGTGCGCTTTAACCGATAGGAGAAGGATGAACGAACAGGAACGACTCAATGCGCTCACCGCGCCGCTGATGGCGTGGTATGACGTCCATAAGCGCGTGCTGCCGTGGCGCGGGATCAGCGATCCCTACCGTATCTGGGTGTCGGAGATCATGCTCCAGCAGACGCGCGTACAGGCAGTGCTGGGATATTATGCCCGCTTTATGGCGGAGCTGCCTGACGTCCGCGCGCTCGCGCGGGTGGAGGAAGAGCGGCTCAATAAGCTCTGGGAGGGGCTTGGCTATTACTCCCGCGCCCGAAACCTGCGCCGCGCGGCACAGGTTCTGACGGAGGAATACGGCGGGGAATTTCCCCATGAGCGGGAAGCGCTTTTAAAGCTCCCCGGAGTCGGTGATTACACCGCCAGCGCTATCGCCTCCATTGCCTTCGGCGCGCCGGAACCGGCGGTGGACGGGAATCTTCTGCGTGTTGCCGCCCGCGTCGGCGGTATCGCGGAGGATATTATGGATGCAAAGGTGCGCCGCCGCTTCCGCACCATGCTTGCCGAAAGCCTTGACCGTGAGCGTCCCGGCGAATGGAATCAGGCGATGATGGATCTCGGCGCGACGGTATGTCTGCCGAACGGCGTGCCGCTGTGCGAACGGTGTCCCGCCCGCGCCATCTGCGCGGCATATCAAAACGGCATGACGGAGCAGCTGCCTGTGCGTGCGGCGAAAAAACCGCGCCGGGTTGAGGAGCGAACCGTGTTTCTGCTCCTGCGAGAGGGGAAGATCGCTCTGCGCAAGCGCCCGGATAAGGGGATGCTTGCGGGACTGTGGGAGTTTCCGAATGCCTCCGGCAGCCTAGATGCGGCGGGTGCGGCCATCGCGCTGGCCCGATGGGGGCTGGCGGCAGAGCAGGTATTCCCCGCGGGTGCGGCAAAGCATATTTTTACACATGTTGAGTGGGACATGCACGGCTTTCTTGCCTCGGTACGGGGCGAAAACGATGACTTTTTCTGGGCGGATGCGGCGGCTCTGCAAAGTGCGGCGATCCCCTCGGCATTTCGATATTACTACACGGCGGCGCTGCGCGCGCTGAACAGACAACAGGAGGAGAACCATGGCACAGCTTTATTTTAAATACGGCGCAATGGGATCGAGCAAAACAGCCAACGCGCTCATGGCGCGCTTTAACTATGAAGAGCGCGGGCAGCAGACGCTGCTTGTTAAGCCGCAGATCGATACGCGCGACGGCGACCACATGGTGCACTCGCGCATCGGGCTGGAATATCCCTGCATCTACTTCCATGAGATGCGCGCGATGAGCGAGGACGAGCTGAAGAAAAACGCCTGCATTATTGTCGACGAGGCACAGTTCCTCACGCGTGAGGAGGTCATGTACCTTGTCCACCTCGTCGATGACTGCGGTATCCCCGTTATGTGCTACGGTCTGCGCGCAGACTTCCGCGGCGAGCTGTTTCCCGGCAGCTATGAGCTGCTCGTTATGGCGGATAAGCTTGAAGAGGTCAAGACGATCTGCTGGTGCGGCAAGAAGGCGGCGTTCAACGCCCGCTTTGACGAAAACGGAAGAGTGCTCAAGGAGGGTGCGCAGGTCGAGCTTGGCGCGAACGACAAGTATATCGGCCTGTGCCGCCGCCACTGGATGGCCGGCGACCTTGGCCCTGACTTTGACGGACAGGGGACAGGCGACTGATGATCTGCGATATCTGCCCGCGCCGCTGCGGCGCGGAGCGCACACCGGAGCGCGGAGGGGGCGTCTGCGCCATGCCGGCCGGCATCGTGGCGGCAAAGGCAATGCTTCACCACTGGGAGGAGCCGGTGCTCAGCGGGACGAGGGGCGCGGGATGCGTGTTTTTCTCCGGCTGCAATCTCGGCTGCATTTTCTGTCAGAACGGAAAGATCAGCCATGAAAACTTCGGCAAGGTCATTACGCCCGCGCGGCTGCGCGAGATATTTTTCGAGCTGATCGCGCAGGGCGCGCACTGCATCGACCTTGTTTCTCCCACGCAGTTTACGCCCTGGGTGCGCGAGGCACTGGAAGAGCCACTGCCGGTGCCGGTGGTATGGAACAGCGGAGGCTATGAGCGCGTGGAAGCGCTCAAAGGGCTGGAGGGGAAGGCGCAGATCTATCTTCCTGACCTCAAGTACGCGCTGGAAAAGCCCGCGCGGGAGCTGAGCCGTGCATCCGATTACTTTCCGGTGACCGCCGCAGCCATCGATGAAATGGTGCGTCAGGTGGGGCCGTACCGGATCGGGGAGGATGGGCTGATGCGCTCGGGTGTTATCATCCGGCATCTTGTCCTGCCGGGACAGCTGGAGAATACCAAAGCGGTCATCGACTATGTTTCCACGCATTTTCCGCCGCATACGGTACTTTTCTCCTTGATGAGCCAATATACGCCCCAGCCCGGCGCGACCGGCGCGCTTGCGCGGCGGCTGAGCCGCGCGGAGTACCGCACAGCAGTGCAGTACATGGCCGACTGCGGTATTACGGACGGCTTCTGTCAGGAGCTTTCCAGCGCAAAAGAAGAATACACGCCGATCTTTGATCTGCAAGGGGTTTAACGATTCAATACGGATGGAAATATTTCCCAATAAAATCACAAGGAGGACTCACTATGGCGCGCATCAGCAAGGAAAATTACTACCTCGACATCGCAGAGACGGTGCTCGAGCGCGCGACCTGCCTGCGGCGGATCTACGGCGCTATCATCGTCAAAAATGACGAGATTATCTCCACCGGCTACAACGGCGCCCCGCGTGGACGGAAAAACTGCGTGGATCTCGGCTTTTGCACGCGCGAGGAGCTGTGCGTCCCGCGCGGCGAGCGCTACGAGTTGTGCCGCAGCGTTCACGCCGAGGCAAACGCCATCATCTCCGCCTCGCGGCGCGACATGGTCGGCGGAACGATCTACCTTGTCGGGCGCGATGCGCGCACAGGCGTGCTGCTCGGTGACGCGACAAGCTGCGCGATGTGCCGCCGCCAGATCATCAACGCGGGATTGGAAAAGGTTGTGATCCGCCGCACAAAGACGGAATTTGAGGTCGTGCCCGTCCAGCAGTGGATCGACGAGGATGATTCGCTGCCGGAGCAGTAAAGGCGGCTGCGGAAAACAAAAAGGAAGCCATTCCGCTCGGAATGGCTTCCTTTTACATTGCGTGAGTGTCTTATTCGGTCACAAAGGGCAGCAGAGCGATCTGACGGGCGCGCTTGATCGCCTCAGTCAGCTGACGCTGATGCATGGCGCAGGTGCCGGTGGTCCTGCGGGGCAGGATCTTGGAGCGCTCGGAGATGAAGCGGCGCAGCTTGGCGGCGTCCTTGTAGTCGATATATTCGCACTTGTCAACGCAGAACTGGCAGACCTTGCGGCGCTTGCGGTTTGCACCGGCGGCGCGAGGAGCTCTGTTTTCGCGTTCCATAGCCATGGAAGTAATCCTCCTTTATAGATTTTTCAGAACGGAAGCTCTCCGTCCTCTTCGATTTCGGCAAAGCCGCCGCCCGCAGGGGCGGAATAGCTCGCGGCGGGTGAGCCGTAGGCCGGGGGCGCGTAATCGCCGCCGGAGGCTCCGTCGCGCTTGGAGTCGCCGAAATACACGTTGTCGGCAACGACTTCCGCGCTGCGGCGGTTGTTGCCGTCCTTATCTTTCCAGTCGCGGATCTGAAGCCGGCCCTCCACCACAGCCATGCGGCCCTTGGTAAAGTACTGGCAGACAAATTCAGCGGTCTGGCGCCAGGCGACGACATCGATGAAGTCGGTCGCCTTCTCGCCGCTCTCACGGCTCTTAAAGTCGCGGTCTACGGCAAGAGAGAAAGAAGTCACTGCCGTCCCGCTCTGCGTGCGGCGCAGCTCGGGATCACGAGTCAGACGGCCCATGATAGCGACACGATTCAAAGACATAGGACTTCCTCCTTATTCGCCCTTGCAGACGATCATGGAACGGATAATGCCGTCGGTAATGCGAAGGATACGGTCGAGCTCCTTGGGGAACTCCGGCGCGCTGGTGAAGGAGATCAACACATAGTAGCCTTCAGTAATGTAGTTGATCGCGTAGGCGAGCTTGCGCTTGCCCCACTCCTCCACTTCCATCGCAGAACTGTTCTGCTCCACCAGGGTCTTGAACTTCTCGGTCAGCGCTGCAACGCCTTCCTCACCCTGCGCGGGGTCGATGATGAAAACGACCTCATAGTTAGCGGAAATTTTAGCCAATTTCTTGCACCTCCTTTTGGACTGATGGCCCACACGTTCCTCGTGTGAGCAAGGATATGCCCATGAAAAATCCATAAGCCATATTATTATACAAAAAACGGATGCAAAGTCAAGCCCTTTGCGCCCATTTTTCACTTTTCCTGAAAAATTTATCCGACGACACATTTTCCGCCCGACCAGACGGCAGTGATAGACGCTTTATCCATCTGATACACGGCACGCTCGAAGCGCTCGGCAAGGGTGAGCGGGCGCGTCATTTCGGTAAAGAGCGAATCGTCCACCACGACGGCGTGAAGCTTGTTGCCCGGAGCAAAGCCGTCGCGGTCGCCGAAGTAGCGGTGGCCGGAGGATGTGCCGAGGTAATAGCCTTCCTCGACCGTGAGGAACTTCTCTCGCCCCTCGGTCATCATGTGGCGGAATTTGCTCGCACGGATGGACATCGTGATGACCTGATTCATCGCCAGCAGCGCGCCGCCGGCGATGTCACTGCCGAGTGTGACCCAGTTTCCCTCGTCAAGCATCGTGCGCACCGGCGCGACGCCCGAGCAGATGTTGATATTCGATCCCGCGCAGTGTGCGGTAACTACGCCGTGCTCGCGCATGGCCTCGCGCTCGCGCGCGTCGGAGTGGACGCAATGAGCCATGACCGTGTGATCCTTCCAAAGACCGTACTTATCGTAAGTCTCCCAATACTGCGTGCAGTCGGGGTGCAGATCTCGTACCCACGCGATCTCGTTCGTGTTTTCGGAAAGGTGAGACTGAACGTATAGTCCCCGCTCGTTCGCCAATTTTCCGAGCCATGCCATCAGCTCGTCGGTGCATGAGGGCGTAAAGCGGGGCGTGAGGATGGGCTTCACAAATTTGAAGTCCGAGCAGGCATCCAGCCAGCGCAGCGTTTCACGCTTAGACTCTTCCGTGGCCTCCTGCAAATGCTCACCGCCGTTGCGGTCCATGTTGACCTTGCCGACAAAGCCGGTCACGCCGGCCTTTTCCAGCTCCTCCATTAAAACGAGCGTCGCGTCCGTATGGAGCGAGGAGAACATCACAACGCGCGTCGTGCCGCCGGTGATGAGGTCACGCGCGAGCTTCCGGTAAATGCGCCGTGCGTAATCGAGGTCGGCAAAGCGCGCCTCGGTCTTGAAGGTGTATGTATTGAGCCACTCGATCAGCGGCAGATCCATTCCCATGCCGAGCATAGGGTACTGCGGCGCGTGCAGATGCATGTCGGCAAAGGACTGCATGATAAGATCGTCGCCGTAGTCAATAATCTCACCGCCTGCGCCGTGCGGCAGCGCGGGAAGAATATCGCGGATCGTGCCGTCGTCATCAAGCACGAGACAGCTGTGCCCGCGTGCTTCGATCCTCCCGCATGCGGGCGCATAGACCAGATTGCCCTTGAGGAATTTCATAAAAACGCTCCCTTTCTCACGGATAATGAGGCAAAAGAAAAAGCATCCGTTTTGAGAGCGTGCCTCAAAACGAACACCCATAGCAGAGCCTTCCGGCGGCCCCGTAGAAACTTTCGCGCCATGTATGCGAAACTATATGAGCGATTTACTTTTGCCGCGCCTGTCAGACGCTTACGCTATTAAAATAGCACAAGGCGTTCCCATTTGCAAGCGCTTTGTGTCGAAACACGGTGTGCATACACCGCGCGGGACGCGCATATGTTTGTCCCATGAGGTGACGAAAATGAGAAAATTACCATGGAAGAGAAATTTCCGCTGCGCGCGGAGGCTGGCCTTTGCTTTTATACTCTCCGCCGCGACGCTGTGGACGGTCGGCGCGGCGGCCACCGCGCGGAATCTTTCCGACGCGGCGGAGCAGCTGCGGCGGAAAACGCCGCTGGCCCTTTCGCTGCTCCGCTTTGAGATGGGGCGGGAGGATGCGGAGGATGGGCTCTCGCCAGGTGCGGCGCTTGTGCTGAGCATGGCGCCGGTGCTCTCCGGAGCGCGCAGCGAGGTGACGCAGGCGTGGTCGAGTGAGCTCCAGCTCCCGCCCGAGGAGACGGCGGATACGGAGGACAACGAAGGGACGGTGCTCGCCGATCTGAAGCAGGGGGATACCGTCCGCCGCGGAGCGGACAACGGCGTGCCTTCCCGTACGCTGAAGGTCGGCGATCCGAGCGGCTATACAGTGTTTGGCAATGTGTACATCAACAACGGCTCGAAATGCACACTCGAGGCGGGCGATCTTGCGGGAGACTTTTCGGCAAAATGTCCCGCCGAAGGGCCGCAGGTGCTCATTGTCCACACGCATGGGACGGAGGCCTACACCATGCCGGCGGGGGAGGAGTATACGCCCTCCGACTACCGGCGGACGCTGGAGGAGGATAAAAATATGCTCCGCGTCGGCGATGAAATCGAGCGTGTGCTGACGGAAGCGGGGCTCGGTGTGATCCATGACCGGGGACTGTACGACTACCCGAATTACTCCGGCGCGTACAACCGTTCGCTTGCGGCGATTGAGAAATATCGCGCGGAATATCCATCGCTTACTTACATTCTGGATGTGCACCGCGATGCGGTGGAGGACAGCAGCGGGAACGAGTATAAGCTTCTGTGTGCCGAAGAGCCGGGGGCGGCGCAGCTTGAATTTGTCATCGGCTCGTCCGGCGGGGGATTTGAGCACGAAAACTGGCTGGAAAACCTCAAACTTGCCTGTGCCGTGCAGGAGACGCTGTACGCGCGCTATCCCACGCTCATGCGGCCTGTCACGGTGCGCAATTCACGCTACAATCAGCAGGTCACGACCGGCTCGCTTCTCATTGAGGTCGGCACGGCGGGCAACTCGCTCGACGAGGCGCTTTCCGCTGCCGCGCTTTTCGCCGGCGGCTTTGCGGATACAGTGCTTAGAAACTAAGAAACGGCATTCCCACTGCAATACCCGGACGCATGAGCGTTTTGACGAACGCTCATGCGCTTTTTTGTCAATACGGACGAGAAAAACAGGTTTGACTTTCGGCGCACAGGTGCTACAATGGAGCGGAAACGATACCGGAAAGGTTTTTAAACGGCTATTACTGTCGTCATGGAAGAGGGCGCAAAAATGACGATCAAGGATATTGCAAGGCTCGCCGGCGTCGGTGTGAGCACGGTTTCGCGCGTGCTCAACGACCGGCCGGACGTCAGCGAGGACAGCCGGCGCCGGGTGCTGGAGGTCATTGCACAGCAAAACTATATGCCAAATAATTCTGCGCGGGCGCTGGTCAAAACGAAGTCCGACGCGGTGGGACTGGTGGTGCGCGGCATACAGAACCCGTTTTACACGGGCATTATTCAGGCAATCGAGCGACGACTGGATGAAGATGGCTGCACGATGGTCATGCGCCAGATCGGCACAAGAGAAGATGAGGTTCGGTGCGGTGCGGTGATGGAGCGGGAAAAACGCCTGCGGGGATTGATCTTCCTCGGCGGCCGGTCTGACTATACGCCGGCGGACACGGCGGCTTTGAATGTGCCGTTCGTCTGCTGTGCCAATGCCAACGCCTACGGTACGTTGGACGCGGCGGCGTACTCTTCCGTTTCCATCGCGGACGAGCAGGAGGCGTACCGCGCAGTGATGGAGCTTTACCGCAGCGGCCATACGCGCATCGCGGCGCTGACCGCCAGGGCGGATGACCGCTCGGTGTCCCAGCTGCGCTATTCCGGCTATGCGTGTGCGCTGCGTGAGATCGGGCAGACGCATGAGGATGTGATCACGGCGCAGGGCTTTGATGTGGAGAGCGCGTACCGCGCCATGTGCGAACGGCTTGTGCGGCCTGTGGACTTTACGGCGCTCTTTGCCATTTCGGATGAAATGGCCATCGGCGCGATGCGCGCGCTGCGGGAGAGCGGGCGCGATATTCCAAAGGACTGCTCAGTGATCGCCATTGACGGCCTGACCATATCGGAATATACCCATCCCATGCTCACAACGCTCTGCCAGCCGACGGAGGAGATCGGAACGAAAAGCGCCGAGCTTCTGCTCGGCATGCTCCGCGGCGAGACGGCGGAGCATCTGACCGTGCCGACCAGACTGCGCGCCGGACAGACTGTGCGCACGGCGGGGGACTGACCGCTTTCGGATCACATGACGCAAGGGCGCCGCGTGCGGCGCCGGGAAAGGTGGACTGCAATGGAGCGTTCCTCGGGTATTTTAATGCCGATTTTCTCACTTCCCTCGCCCTACGGCATCGGGACCTTCGGTGCGGCGGCGTATGAGTTTGCCGATTTTCTTCACGCGGCGGGGCAGAAATACTGGCAGCTCCTGCCGCTTGGCCCTACGGGCTGCGGCGATTCACCCTATCAAAGCTTTTCGGCCCATGCGGGCAACCCGTATTTTATTGATCTTGACCTGCTGCTCCGGGAGGGACTTCTCACGGCGGATGAGACCGCGGCCTGTGTATGGGGAGAGGATTCGCGCCGCGTGGATTATGGGAAAATTTACGAAAACCGCTTTGCACTGCTCACGCGCGCAAAGGTGCGCGGCTGGGAGCGCGATCGTGAGGCAGTTGCGGCCTTTGAAACGGAAAACGGCGGATGGCTGCCCGATTATGCGCTCTTTATGGCGCTCAAGCGGCATTTTGATATGAAGCCGTGGACACAGTGGCCGGATGAGAGGGTGCGGCGGCATGAAGCGTCGGCGCTGGCGCGCTGGCGTGCAGAGCTGCGCGAAGACGTGAAGCTTTTTACCTATATCCAGTTCCTGTTTTTCCGCCAGTGGGATGCACTCAAGAAATACATCAACGGTCTCGGCATCCGCGTTATCGGAGATATCCCTGTTTATGTGGCGATGGATTCCGCCGATGTGTGGGCGGAACCGGAGATATTTCGGCTCGATGGGAACGGCAGACCGGTCGAGGTGTCCGGTGTGCCGCCGGACTATTTCAGCGCCGACGGCCAGCTCTGGGGAAATCCGCTCTATGACTATGAAGCGATGGCACGGGACGGCTTCGGCTGGTGGATCCGCCGCATCGGCGGAGCCGCGCGGCTGTATGACGTGGTTCGCATCGACCATTTCCGCGGCTTTGCAAGCTACTGGGCCGTCCCCTATGGCGAGACGACTGCGAAAAACGGACGCTGGGTCAAGGGGCCGGGCATGACGCTCGTCGGCACGCTGACAGGCTGGTTTCCGGAGCTTACGTTTATTGCCGAGGATCTCGGCAGTCCGTCGCCGGAGGTCGCGCAGCTGCTTGAAGATTCGGGCCTGCCAGGCATGAAGGTGCTGGAGTTTGCATTTGACCCGCGGGGAACGAGCGGCTATCTGCCCCATTGCTGCGGGGAGGACTGCGTTTACTATACCGGAACGCATGACAATGCCCCGCTTGCCCTCTGGCGCACGCAGGCGCCGCGGGCGGAGACTGCCTTTGCGGAGGAGTATCTTGGCCTCAATGAGCGCGAGGGCTTTGTGCGCGGTATGCTCCGCGGCGGCATGAGCACACCGGCGAAGCTCTTCATCGCCCAGATGCAGGATTATCTGGAGCTGGGGGAGGGCTGCCGCATGAATACGCCCGGAACGGACAGCGGCAACTGGACATGGCGGATGCTGCCGGGGGAGGCGGACGAAAGCCTTGCCGCGCAGATCCGCCGCATGACACAGCTCTATGGAAGAATATAAAAAGGGACGTCCTGCTTTGCAGGGCGTCCCTTTTTGCTGTTATCGACAGGGCTGATACCGCTCTAAAGGAAAAGAAGCGCTTCAGCGGCAGTATTTTTCGATGTAGGCGTTCTGGCACTTGACAATGATCTTGATGGCTTCGTCGCGGCCGAGCACGTCGCTCACCACGGTCTCCTTGCCCTCGAGGCTCTTATAAACGCGGAAGAAGTGCTTGATCTCGCTGGCGACATGGTCGGGCAGCTCGGAAATATCCTGATAGGTGTTGTAGGTGGGGTCCTGAAAAGGGATAGCAATGATCTTCTCGTCCAGAGAGCCACCGTCCTCCATCGTGATAACGCCGATGGGATAGCACTCGACAAGACTGAGCGGACGGATGCACTCCGAACAGAGCAC
>JAXYYF010000163.1:0-7090 GCA_037419475.1 bacterium | reverse complement strand
CGGCGAAGTGCGTGGCATTGACGCGGTTTTTCTGCATGGCGGCGAGCACCTTCGCCTGATTGATCTCCGCGCGCGCGTCGATCTCGGCAAAGCGGGGCTGAAGGGACTTTAAAATGTTCTCGCCGTAGGCGAGGACCTGCTCGCTCACACCGAGCGTTTGATAAATTTCAGCGGCTGTCATCTCAGCCCTCCTTTTTGAGCGTTTCTGGAAACTGCACGCCGTTGCACCGGAGCACAAAGCGCAGGGGATAGTCGCGGTCGAGATAGTTTTTCTCGAACCATACGTAGGTCGCAATGGGAAGCTGGCGCAGCTCCGGCGCTTCGCAGCGCACGGCGTCAAACGTCATGTGGTCACCTGAGAGCAGTGCGGCGGCAACGTCCATCTGCCCCTCCTCACGCAGACGGTCAAGGCAGGCGTCCATGATGACAGCGCAGGCGCGCTCCTCATCCGTTTCGGCATACTCCTCGCGGTGCGCGAGCCAGTAGAGAAATTCGTCGGGGTCAAGATCAAGGTGCGTCGCGATCTGCGAGAGCCTGTAAAAGCCCGCACGGTCGTCCGCTTTGAGGACATCAATGAGGTAGGCAATCAGGTTTTCATCGAGCATCAGACAGTCGCAGAACACCTCAAAGGCATGCTTGCCCGCGTCAGGGTCAGGAGCCGCCTCGTCCGCCTCATTGGTCGGAGCGACCGGTTCCTCCGCCTGCGGCGCGCCGCCGAGCGCCATGCGCGCGAAGAGTGCGCGGGCAAAGGCCTCCTCGTCAAAGCTGTCGAGCAGCCCATCGGGCAGCGCCTCGCCTGACGTGAGAGCACAGCGGCGCACAAAATCGGGCACGCTGATGTTTTTCAACGCACTTTGAAGGTTTACGGCGCGTTCTTCCGGTGTTTCGCCGGTGAGGGCGATGCCGTCTGGCGCGGCGAGTGTTCCATCGCACAGCGCGTTCATGTATTTCAGGTAGTAGTCACAAAGCTCCATCGTGATGCGCCCCACTTACAAAGATACGCCGGCCGGCAGGCGTGCCCGCTCTGCGGCCGATAGCGGAGATACTGTATCATACCGCGCGGGAAAAAGCAAGTTCGGCATCTTGCGGCGTGTGCCTTGGCATGATACAATACAATAAAAACTTATGCGGGGAGGCGTTTTTATGGAGAGAGTGAAGGAGATCCTTTTTTCTCAAAAGGGCATGGCGGTCGTCAACACGCTGTTTTTTCTGGCGCTGCTCCTGCGGGGGCGTGGGATCATCTTTGCCGCCTATCTGGTGTGGATCGTCTACCTTGGCTTCTGCGTGAAAAACGCTCCGTCGAAGGCGGTCAGGACGGCCTACGCCGCGCTGATCGTTTTTGCCGCAGCCATGATCGCTGTGAATCTATGGATGATGCTGCGGCTGAACGGATAAGAGCGGACAACCACGTAGAGAAAACTCCGTGCGCCCATTTGGGCGTGCGGAGTTCTTTTCTGTACGGAACGCTTACTTCTTTGCGGCGATGGCTTCGATCTCTACCAGTGCGCCCTTGGGCAGCGCGCCGACCTGCACGGCGCTGCGGGCAGGACACTCGGCGGTAAAGAAGCGAGCGTACACCTCATTCACCGCGGCGAAATCGCCCATGTTGGTGAGAAAGACTGTGGTCTTGACCACATCGGCAAGCGAGCAGCCGGCGGCCTCCAGAACGGCCTTGAGATTTTTGAGCGACTGCTCGGCCTGCGCTTCCACGCCGCCGGGGATGAACGCGCCGGTCGCGGGATCGAGCGGGATCTGACCGGAGACAAAGACGAGGCCGTTGGCCTCAATGGCCTGAGAATAGGGGCCGATGGCGCCGGGAGCGGCGGTGGTGGCGATAACGGTTTTCATAAAAATAGCCTCCTGTATTGAAGTGTTGTCCTCATATTAGCACCCGCGCGGCGCTTCCGTCAAGGCGCGCGGCGTTCGGTTCATAATTTTTCCCTTTCCCGCCATACTAAAGCAAATGCTGTTTCAAAAAGGGGAGATCAATGATGCAGACCAAGCGCGTCGGCGCACAGACCGTGCGCCTTTCGCACCCGCCGCTGGTGGAGAGCTTTGCCAATATCGGCGCGAAGATGGAGAGCCGCGGCCCGCTGGCGGAGTATTTTGATGAGGTGAGCGAGGACTCGTTTTTCGGGGAGAAGACATGGGAAAAGGGAGAATCCGTGATGCAGCGGCGTGTGCTCCTGCGCGCGATGGAGAAAGAAAACCTCAAGCAGCAGGACATCGACATGATGTTTGCCGGAGACCTTTTAAACCAATGCATCGGAACCTCATTCGCCCTGCGGGAATTCGGTATCCCGCTCTATGGGCTCTACGGCGCGTGCTCGACGATGGGGGAGAGCCTCGGCCTTGCCGCCATGGCCGTTGACGGCGGCTTTGCCCGCCGGGCCGCGGCCATGACTTCGTCGCATTTCTGCACCGCCGAGCGGCAGTACCGCATGCCTGTGCCCTACGGCTCGCAGCGCACGCCGACCGCGCAGTGGACGGCCACAGCATCGGGCTGCTGCATCCTTTCGCAGATGGGCAAGGGGCCTGCGGTCACGCATGTGACCTGCGGAAAGATCGTGGATAAGGGCGTCACGGACGCGAACAACATGGGCGCAGCCATGGCTCCGGCGGCGTATTCGACGCTCCGGGCGCTCTTTTCCGACACGCAGACCTCGCCCGCAGACTATGACCTGATCGTCACCGGCGATCTCGGGCGGCTGGGACATGAGATCGTCATGGACTTTTTTGCGCGCGACGGCGTGGATCTGACAAAAAACTATCAGGACTGCGGCATGCTGCTCTACAATCCGGTGCGGCAGGATATGCACTGCGGCGGCAGCGGCTGCGGATGCTCGGCGGCGGTGCTCAACGGCTATCTGCTGCGCGGGATGCGGGAGGGGAAGTGGAGACGCATTATTTTCGCGCCGACCGGCGCGCTGCTCAGCCCCACCTCCACCATGCAGGGTGAGAGCATCCCCGGCATCTGCCACGCGGTCATTCTGGAAAATCGGGAGGAAGGATAATGGACTATTTCAATGCGTTTCTCTGCGGCGGCATTCTCTGCGCCATCGGTCAGATCCTTATCGATAAAACGCCGCTCACGCCCGCGCGCATCCTGACCGGCTATGTCGTCGCGGGCGTACTGCTCACAGCACTGGGCGTTTACGAGCCGATCACCCACTGGGGTGGCGCGGGGGCGACCGTACCGCTCACGGGCTTTGGCTACTCGCTGGCAAACGGCGTGAAAAAGGCGGTCGCCGAGCAGGGATGGCTTGGCGTGATGACCGGAGGACTGTCCGCTACGGCGGGCGGCATCGCAGCGGCTGTGTGCTTTGCGGTGCTTATGGCGCTCATTTTTCACCCTGGTGACAAACGATAAAAAATTATAATGAATACAAAAACATATTGGAATTGTGGGATTTTGCACGATTCTATTGACACGTGAAAAAAACGGGGGTAAGATGCGGATAAAAGCGGTTTAACTATAGCAAAAATTCCCACAGGAGGTGGATTTTTCCATGACGGAAAATTTTGTTGTAACGGGCATGACCTGCTCGGCCTGCTCGGCGCATGTGGAGAAGGCGGTGAGCCATGTCGAGGGCGTGGAGGCGGTCGCGGTCAACCTGATGACGGGACGCATGAGCGTGACCTTTGACGAGGGGAAGACCTCGCCGGATGCGATCTGCGCGGCGGTCGTGGCCGACGGCTACGGCGCGCAGCTTGCCTCACAGACCGATGCGCACCGTCAGCAGGAGGCGCAGGATGAAGCGACGGCCGCAATGAAGCGGCGGCTGATCGTCTCTATCGTATTCCTCGTGCCGCTCTTTTATCTCGGCATGGGACACATGATGGACTGGCCGCTGCCGATGGTTCTGCATCACAATATGAATCTGCTTGTCGGCTTGCAGATCGTGCTGCTGATTCCGATTTTGATTGTGAACCGAAAATACTTTACGGTTGGCTTTTCAAGACTGTTTCGCGGCGCACCGAACATGGATTCGCTGGTGGCGCTCGGCGCGGCGGCAGGCATCGTCTACAGTGTGCTCGCGCTGCTGGGTCTTGCCGGAGAGCAGAGCGGGATGCCGGAGCTGTATTTTGAGTCGGCGGGTATGATCCTCTCACTCGTCACCATCGGTAAGTATCTTGAGCAGCGCTCGCGCGGCAAAACGACCGGTGCGATCTCCGCGCTCGTGGCGCTTGCACCGGATTCCGCCGTGGTGCGCCGTGCGGACGGGGAAAAGACCGTTCCGCTCTCCGAGGTCGCCGTGGGCGATACGGTGATCGTGCGTCAGGGCGGCAAGATCCCGGTGGACGGCGTGGTGCTTACCGGCGAGGCCGCCGTGGATGAGAGCGCCATCACCGGCGAGAGTGTTCCCGCCGAAAAGCGGGAGGGCAGCGCCGTCACGGCTGCGACCATCAACCGCAGCGGCTATCTGGAGGTTCGTGCCACGCGCGTCGGCGCGGACACGACGCTCTCGCAGATCGTACGGCTGATGGAGGAGGCCAGCTCATCCAAGGCGCCCATCGCGCGGCTGGCCGACAAGGTCAGCGGCATCTTTGTGCCGACTGTCATCACCATCGCGCTTGTGAGCGCGCTGCTCTGGTATTTTGTGGGGCACGAGAGCGTGAGCTTCGCGCTCTCCATCGGCATTGCCGTGCTGGTCATCTCCTGCCCCTGTGCACTGGGACTGGCGACGCCGGTGGCCATCATGGTCGGCACCGGCAAGGCCGCGGAGCAGGGCATCCTGATCAAATCCGCAGAGAGTCTGGAAACGCTCCACAAGGTCAACGCGGTCGTGCTCGATAAAACCGGAACGGTCACGGAGGCTACGCCCACGCTTTCGGGCGTATATCCCTTCGGCGAAATGCCGGAGGACGAACTGCTGCGTCTGGCCGCAGCGCTGGAGGCGAAGAGCGAGCATCCGCTTGCCCGCGCCATCGTGGACGCGGCGGCGGAGCGCGGCATCGCGCTTGCGGAAAATGTGACGAATTTTGCTGCCACCGCCGGCGGCGGTGTGGAGGCTGTGCTTGATGGCAGGCGTCTGCTCGGCGGCAACCACCGCCTGATGGAACAGCGCGGCATCGCACTTGCAGAATTTGACGAGACGGCGCAGAGGCTTGCCGCCGAGGGCAAGACGCCGCTCTATTTTGCTGCTGACGGGAAGCTGCTCGGCATCCTTGCACTGGCGGCTCCTGTGAAGCCGACGAGCGCAGAGGCCATTTCCGCCATGCGTGATCTGGGACTTGACATTGTGCTGCTCACGGGTGATAATGCTCGTACAGCCAACGCCATTGCGCAGCAGCTCGGGATCACGCGCGTGCTCTCGGATGTTCTGCCGCAGGACAAGGAGGCGTGCATCGCGCAGCTTCAGGGCGAGGGAAAGACCGTCGCCATGGTCGGCGACGGCATCAACGATGCGCCGGCACTTGCCCGCGCGGATGTGGGTCTTGCCATCGGCGCGGGTACGGACGTGGCCATTGAGTCGGCGGATGTTGTGCTGATGAAGAGCGATCTGCGCGACGTGGTGAGCGCCATGTCGCTCTCGCGCTCGGTCATCCGCAATATCAAGGAAAATCTCTTCTGGGCATTTTTCTACAATGCCATCGGCATTCCCATTGCTGCCGGCGTGTTCTATCCGCTCTTCCAGTTCCGTCTCAACCCGATGTTTGCTGCCGCGGCCATGTCGCTCAGCTCGGTGTGCGTGGTGACGAACGCGCTGCGTTTGCGCGGCTGGAAGCCGCCCTACGGTGGGGAAGAGACTCATGCGTTCAGAGAGGACAGAAAGGAAGAAGCTATGGTAACGAAAACAATGAAGATCGAGGGCATGATGTGCATGCACTGTTCAGGCCGCGTTGAAAAGGCGCTCAATGCCGTTCCCGGCGTCACCGCCACGGTGGATCTTGAGCATAAAACCGCTACGGTTCATGCCGAGCCACAGGTCGCCGACACCGCGCTGCGTCAGGCGGTAACGGATGCGGGCTATACGGTCGTGTCCATCGACTGAGAAAACGAAAAATAGGCGGAGCCGTCCGGCTCCGCCTATTTACAAAATAAGAGTTATTGCTTGAGATAGGCGCAGTAATATGCGCTGCCGAGACCCGCGCCGCCGACGATGTTGCCAAGCGTGACCGCCAGTAGGTTCATCAGGCAGCCGCCGAGAGTGGGAGCGTTCAGTCCGTATTCCGCCGCGGCGAACAGTCCGGCGGGCAGATAGTACAGGTTTGCGATGCAGTGCTCATACCCGCAGAGCACGAAAAGCAGGATGGGGAAGAAGAGTACAATGATCTTTCCCTCTGCCCGCTTGGAGGAGGCGGCCATCCACACGGCAAGGCAGACGAGCACATTGCACAGGATCCCGCGCAGAAAGGCGTCGCTGAAGCTCAGCGCGGCCTTTCCGGCTGCAATGGAGACCATTGATGCGGCAAGTCCGCCATTGAACAGGGAGGCGGTATGACTGTATACGGCCAGCGCGGCAATGGCGGCACCGCCTATGGCATTGCCGAGGTAGACGATGCACCAGTTCCGCAGCAGCTGCGCGGCGGTGATGCGGCGGTCGAGTGCGGCGACGATCATCAGGCAGTTTCCAGTGAACAGTTCGCTTCCGGCAAGAATGACGATCGAAAGCCCGGCAGGGAAGATGCAGGCGGAAAGAAGTTTGGCAAGGGATGCGTTTGCCACCGTCACAGAGGTGGCTGTCGCGCCAACGCCTGCCAGCGCGATATAGACACCGGCCAGCACGGCAAGGAGGAACATCCTGCCCGCAGGCAGCTTTGCTTTGTTCTCGCCGACGGCAAGAAATCTTTGTGCGATCTCGGGGGGAGTGAGCATAAAAAGGCTCCTTTCACTGAGATGACGAGTCAACGCGTTTATTGTAACGGAATCGACAGCGGGGGTCAAGCGAGGCGGCGGACTTCCTTGCATTTCGTGGATAATTTGCAGATCTGAAAAACAAAAGAAAAGATTCTCGCATTTTTATTGACAAACCGCCCATGTATGTGGTAAGATACCACTTGCGTTTGAGGGTGGCCGACCTCTCGAAACACGGAGAGATGGCTGAGCGGTTGAAAGCACCGGTCTTGAAAACCGGCGATGTGAAAG
>JAXYYF010000162.1:0-5820 GCA_037419475.1 bacterium | reverse complement strand
AAAAATAAGAGTAACAAGGGATTTCCCTTTGTTACTCTTATTGATAGCATTTTCGGCAAGCGCTCAAAATACCGCTTTCTTTGACAACGGAAAAATTTTCCTGTAAAATAAGGGAACCTTTTCGGATTTTCTGCGTCTATACCTTTCGGCGTCACCTTTGTGACCGATAAAACTACATTGTTAAGGAGAACCAACCAACATGAAAAGAACACTTTCCCTCATCCTTGCCCTCGCGCTGGCCCTGTCTCTGGCCGCCTGCGGCAAGAAGGACGACAACAGCGGTGCTGCCGATGCGCCCGCCGATTCCCTCACCATTCTCAATAAGGTCTGGGAGAGCTATACGGACGATGAAAAGTTTCCTGCGGCCGGCGGCGATTATGAGCACGCTGTAGACAATGCCCCCGGCGCGTTTGACCCGTCCGATGCGGACAACCTGAGCTATATGCTCTCTGTTCCGACGGACGACGCTTCCCTCATTGACGATGCCGCCTCCCTCATGCACATGATGAACATGAACACCTTCACCTGCGGCGCGCTGCGCACTGCCAGTGCGGATGATGCGGCCAAGCTCGCCTCTGATCTGCGCGACGCCATTCAGGCCAAGCAGTGGATGTGCGGCTTCCCTGACAAGCTGGTCATCGCCACGCTGGGCAACTATGTTGTCTCCGTCTACGGCGACGAGGAGCTGGTGAACACCTTCCGCGATAAGCTGCTTGCCGCCTACTCCGATGCTTCCGTCGTTTACGATGAGGCGATCGACGGCGGAGACGGCGACTGGTCCGGCGAGGTCTCCATCGACGGTCCCGCCGCCCTCAGCCCCGTCGCCTGAGTTTTTCTCACAACAGCGCCCGCGCCGCCAAACGGCACGGGCGCTGAAAAATCCATGCAGGAGTTATCCGTATGCTTTTTTCCAGTATTCCCTTTCTTTACTACTTTCTCCCCTGTGTGTTCACGCTCTATTTCCTCGCGCCCGCACGATGGAAAAATATCGTTTTGCTGTTCGCAAGCCTCTTTTTCTATGCATGGGGCGAGCCGAAATTTGTGCTCTTCATGCTGCTCTCCATTGTGCAGGGCTATGTGCTCGGACGGTTGGTGGAGAAATATCAAAGCAACCGGCGGCACGCAAAGCTGTTTCTCACGCTTTCGGTCGTGTTCAGTCTCGGACTTTTAGGCTGGTACAAATATGCGGACTTCTTTCTCTCCGGTTTCAACACGCTCACGGGGCTGAACATTCCTCTGCTCCGCATCGCGCTGCCCATCGGCATCAGCTTCTATACGTTCCAAATCCTCAGCTATGTGGTGGATGTATATCGCGGCGAGGTGAAGGCTCAGAGCAGCTTCATCGATCTGGCGGCCTATGTAGCCATGTTCCCGCAGCTTATCGCGGGCCCCATCGTGCGCTACTCGGACATCGCCGTGCAGCTTGAGCAGCGCACGCATACGCTCTCGGACGTCGCCGCCGGTGCGCGGCGCTTCGTGCTGGGGCTGGGAAAAAAGGTGCTGCTCGCGAACGTCTTTTTCGAGCTGATCACGGCCTTCAAGGCAAGCAGCGACCGCTCTGTGCTCTTTTACTGGCTCTACGCCGTCGCTTGCGTGCTGAACATTTACTTCGACTTCTCCGGCTACAGCGACATGGCAATCGGTCTCGGCCGCATCTTCGGCTTCCGCTATCTCGAGAACTTCGACTATCCCTATATCTCCGCGAGCATCACGGAGTTCTGGCGGCGCTGGCACATGAGCCTCGGCTCGTGGTTCCGCGACTATGTGTATATCCCGCTCGGCGGCAACCGCGTGGGCAAGGCAAAGTGGCTGCGCAACATTCTTGTCGTCTGGCTGCTCACCGGCTTGTGGCACGGCGCGGCGTGGAACTTTGTGCTCTGGGGACTCTTTTTTGCCGTGTTCCTGACGGCGGAAAAGCTGTGGTACGGCAAGGCACTTGCAAAAACACACATTTTGAAGCACCTCTATGTCCTGCTGCTGGTGATTGTGAGCTTTGTGCTCTTCGATGCGAGCAGCGTGCGCGGAGCGATATCGACCATCGGCGGACTGTTCGGCGCGGCGGACGTACCTCTCACCAATCCGATCAGCCTTTACTATCTGCGCAGCTTTGCCGTGGTCTTCCTGATCGGTCTCATCGGCGCAACGCCGCTGCCGAAGCGCGCTGTGGAAAAGCTTTGTGCGACAAAGGTGGGCAGCGTGGCCGTCGGTATGCTCGAGCCGCTCGTGCTTGTTGTCATTTTAGCCGTCTCCACCGGCTATCTGGTGGACGGCTCGTTCAACCCATTCCTGTATTTTCGTTTTTAAGGAGGTGCGCCGATGCATCAAAAGATCAAAAATGCCGTCACCGTCGCGCTCCTTGCCGCCTTTCTCTTCGGCTTCGGCGCATGGGCGGCGGTGAAACCCGCCGACGCACTGTCCGTCAGTGAACGGCGCAGGCTCAAACAGTTTCCGGCCGTCAGCGTAGACACGGTGCTCACCGGCCGGTTCATGTCGGACTTTGAGAGCGCCGCCCTCGACCAGTTCCCTCTGCGCGATGAGTGGCGCACGCTCAAGGCACTCAACCAACTCTATCTCTACCGCCAGAAAGATAACAACGGCGTCTACCTCAAGGACGGCTATGCCGCAAAGCTGGAGTACCCGATGAACGCTTCCTCCATCGACCACGCCGCCGAGCGCTTCCGCTATCTCTACGAGAATTTTATTGCGGACACGGGCGCCAATGTCTATCTGTCCGTTATTCCCGATAAGAATTATTTCCTCGCCGCAGCGAACGGCTATCCCGCCATCGACTACGAAGCCTTCGTCGATGCACTGCGCGCACAGACAGACTTCGCACAGTATGTCGATCTGTTCTGGCAGCTTTCACTTGAGGACTACTACCGCACGGATTCCCACTGGCGGCAGGAGTGTCTGCCCGCCGTCGCCGCGTATCTCGCCTCACAGATGGGCGTAACGCTCACGGATGAATATACCGAGCAGGTGCTCGACCGCCCATACTATGGCGTGTACTACGGCTACGCCGCGCTTCCCATGCAGCCCGATGCGCTGCGCTATCTCACCAGTGAGACCCTTGCGGAGTGCACGGTTTACAATTATGAAACCGGCAAGACAGGCGCAGTCTATGACATGGAAAAGGCTTCCGGAAACGACCCCTACGAGCTCTTCCTCTCCGGCTCCGTGTCGCTTCTGACCATCGAGAATCCGAACGCAAAAACCGACCGCGAGCTGATCGTATTCCGCGACTCGTTCTCCAGTTCCCTCGCTCCCCTGCTCGCAGAGGGCTACGCGAAGATCACGCTGGCCGACATCCGCTACCTCCCCTCCGTCCAGCTGGGAAAGCTGCTGGAGTTTTCCGCGCATCAGGATGTGCTCTTTCTCTACAGCGCACCGGTGCTCAACAACAGCGACACACTCAAATGATCTCCAGATGGACAGCAAGAAGAAAACCGCAGCTGTTGGCTGCGGTTTTCTTTTATTTCTTTTTACGCTTTGGTGCGGCGGCGAAGATAAATGATCAGCGCAGCGGCAGCTTCTGCGGCGTAAACGCCGTAGAAGATAACGTCAACTGCCTTGACTCTGCGGTGCGCCGCGCGGATATCATCCTGTGTGTAAACCGTGATAGGCAGCCCGCCGTTTTCATCCGCTCCGGCCTCCCATTTTACGACCTGGTGGTTGCGCCAGAGAAAATTGCAGAGCACATTACCCTTGGAATCCGCAAGAACCTCTCCGCGCACGGAACGCTGTTCCAGCGGTGTTCCGTATTCATTGTAAAACGTGTCGCCGGGCTTGTCGCTGTAGGAATACCCGACCTCCCGCCAGAAATCAATGGGATTGAAAATATCGTCCTCATAATAATCCGACCACACGTACTTTTCCATGTACGTCTTAAATTCCTCCATGCTGGTAAACTTCGTCCCCTTTGCCGCCCGCACCGGATCGCCGAAGCCAGTGAGCGCGCTGTTTAAAAAGGCGCTCAGCCCCAGCGCCGCGCACAGGCCCAGCACGGTAGCGCGCTTGAGCCGGCAGTTTTTCCGGTGCGCTTCCTTCTCTCGCTCTGAAAGTGTGTACACGCCCCTTTTGAGCAGGCGCGGCATGATGAAAGAAAGCGCCAGCACCCATATGGCAAGGGCGGCGAGCACAACGCCCAGCATCTGGCCGATCCCGAAGTTCACGCCGATTTTCGCCCGGCTGATCGTCATTCCCTCGTAGGTAACCGGATAAAATGCCAGCAGAAGCGGTAACGTACAGGCAAAGAGCACCCACATCGTTCCGTAAACCCACTTCGCCCCACGCACGATCCTGCGGCGGTAGGCGTCGATCTCCGCGTCCTCCCCACCGTCCACGGCCAGAAACGCCGCGTTGATCTGCACAGCTTCCACAGCGGCTGCCGCGACAAAAAGCACCGCGCCAAGGAAGAAGCCCAGCAGCGCGCGCTCGAACGCGGTGTTGCATGCCATGGCGATCAGAAAGCCCGCCGCCGACAGCGCAAGGGAAATGCAGCTGTGCGATTTGAATTTCGACAGGCTCGCGGCAAGGATACGCCGGCGCTGCTGCTCTGTTTTCGATGAGGACTGCACCGCCGTGCTGCTTTCTTCTGGCATGCGCTCCCCGCGCAGCAGCTCGTCACAGGTCACGCCGAAAATCTCAGCGAGCACTGGAATAAGTGCAAGGTCAGGCGCGCCGTCGTCGCGCTCCCAGCGCGAAACCGACTTATCCGACACATTCAGCCGCTCCGCAAGCTCCTTCTGCGTCATACCGCTCGCACGGCGCAGCGCCGCGATGAAGCTTCCCATCGTTTTCTTTTCCATAAGGCCACCTCCGTGTGTTTTGATGGTTCGATTCTACCGATCTGTCTGTGAGAATGCCACCCAGCGGAGTCGGAATCTCTCTCACTTTGCGAGAATTTTATCAAATTTGGCTCTCTTTGTCAAAATACTGTACATTTCCCAGCCGCTTTGTGCTTTTTGCAACTGGATATTGTGCCGCACCGCGGCTATAATGACATCATTCCAAGGAAGATAAGGATGATGTATTTATGATACGCAGGATCATTGAGATCAACGAAGAACGGTGCAACGGCTGCGGGGCCTGCGCCAAAGCATGTCATGAGGGCGCAATCGGCATGGTGGATGGGAAGGCAAAGCTGATGCGCGACGACTATTGCGACGGTCTGGGCGACTGTCTCCCCAACTGCCCGACCGGCGCGATCCGCTTTGTCGAACGCGAGGCCGCGGCCTACGACGAGGCCGCCGTTCTCGCCAGTAAAGCAAAAAAGCTTGCCGGAAGCGGTCACGGCTGTCCCGGCTCCGCATCGCAGTCGATCACACGCGGCTGTCCCGGCGCGGTGGCGCAGTCTATCGCGCACAAAGCCAGTGCGTCGGCATGGGATATGCCCGTCCCCATTTCTGAGCTGCGCAACTGGCCGCCGCAGATGAAGCTCTGCCCTATAAAGGCTCCCTATTTTGAGGATGCGGAGCTCTTCATCGCCGCGGACTGCACGGCCTATGCCCGCGCAGATCTGCATGCACGCTTTATGCGTGGACGTGTCACGCTCATCGGCTGTCCAAAGCTGGACGAAATCGACTATTCCGAGAAGCTTTCGGAGATTCTCCGCCAGAACACCATCCGCAGCATCACGCTCGCGCGCATGGTCGTTCCCTGCTGCGGCGGACTGGAGCATGCCGTCCGCCGCGCCATCGAGCTGAGCGGAAAGGACATTCCACTCCAGATCGCTGTGATCGGTCTCGACGGCACGCCGGTTCAATAATCATAACCACCAGTAAACTGGTGGTTTGGTCTGCCCCTAAAAGGGGCTATTAC
>JAXYYF010000161.1:0-7403 GCA_037419475.1 bacterium | reverse complement strand
GAGTTTTAATAAAGTTCGGGCCAGTTGTTACAAAAGTATTAAATCTGCACCCTCAAATTAAAATTCCGCCGTCTGCCATACCGGCAGACGGCGGAAAGCTGTTTTTACTTGGTCACGACAGTCTCGTCCTCGTAGGTGCGCTGGCTCTTGATCTCGCCGGTCTTCCAGACGAACTTGCCCGTGAAGCCATAGAGGATGGCGATGATGGGACACAGCCAGCAGAAGAAAGCAAACGGCAGATAGCTTGCGGTTGAAACGCCCAGCGTCTCGGACATGTAGACGCCGCACAGGCTCCAGGGGATCAGCGGGGAGATGATCGTGCCGGAGTCCTCCAGCGTGCGGGAGAGCACCTGCGGAAGCAAATGCTTCTTACGGAATTCGGAGATGAACATACGGCCGCCGACAACGATGGCGAGCGTCTGGCTGGCGGTGGTGGCCAGAAGGATAATGTTGGCAAGGATGACGATGGTGATGAGGCTGCCGACGCTGCTTGTAAGCTTCTTCATGTGCGAGAGGATCGTGGTGAGCATGCCGGTCTTATCCATAATGGCGCCGTAGAGCATACCCAGAAGGCCAAGGGCCGCCGTGTCCAGCATGGAGCCGAGGCCGCCGCGGTTCACCAGTCGGTCGAAATCGGCGAGACCGGTATCAATGGAAAAGCCGGTTTTGAGAATACCAAGGATTTCGGCGAAGCCGACACCCTGAATGACAATGGCGATGACGGACGCGGTCGTGGCGGAGACGACCAGTGTGGGAATGGAGGGGCACTTCTTGACAGCCATGACAATGACCACCACAGGGGGCAGAAGCACCAGCAGATTCATGTTGAAGTTTGCCTGAATTGCGTTGAGGATCTCCGTGACGATCTCGTTATCCACGCTGCCGGAATTGTACTGCATGCCGAGGACGCCGTAGATCACAAGGCTGATCACAAAGGCAGGACCGGTGGTGAACATCATGGAGCGGATGTGGTCAAACAGATCGGCCTCCGCGACGGCGGGAGCAAGGTTCGTGGTGTCGGACATGGGGGACATCTTATCGCCCAGATAAGAGCCGGACAGGATCGCGCCGGCCGTCATGGCGGGGTTGATGCCAAGGCCCATGCCAATGCCCATCAGGGCCACGCCGACCGTGCCGGCCGTGGACCAGGAGGAGCCGATGGCAATGGCGACGATAGCGCACAGCAGGCTCGCCGTCACCAAAAAGAGCGCCGGGTTGATGAGCTTCAAGCCCCAGTAAATGATAGTGGGGACGGTGCCGCTGGCGATCCACGAGGCGATCAGCACGCCGACGAGCATCATGATGACGGTGGGGGAGATGCAGATCTTACCGCCGTACTCAATGGCCTGCTCCAGCTCGGACCATGGCTTTCCGTTCAGCCATGCCACCAGCAGCGTGATAGAGATGGAGGCCAGCAGATTGATGTGAGTGGGGATGTTCATTTTGAACACCACCGAGCCGATCATGGAAACAAACAGGAATCCCAAACAGAATACAGCCCAGCCAAAGGGCATATCTTTATTTTCTTTCTGAAACATGATTTTCTCTCTTCTTTTTTTCTCAAAACAGATACTTGTCCGCCACCTGTGCGATCCACTTGGCGTAAGCGTCGTAGCACAGCACGCCTTCCTCGGCGGTGGCGTCGGCGGGATCGCCGATATAGCCGGGGCTGTTGTCGGCATAGGCGGGCACCGGCATGAATACGCCAACGCTGCCGCCGTAATAATACAGGCCGCCCATCTTCACAGGCTTGGGATCCTCGGGCGCATAGTATGCCTTTGCATCCTCAAGATGCACCAGCTCCGGCACAGCCGCCATCACGCAGGCCGTTTCGTCCTCGCCGCCGTGGCCCTGATGCTCGGCGTTCTTGAGGACCGTCGGCCAGAAATCGTTGTGCGGCGGGACCCAGTCGGCCACCACACTGCGAATGCCGAAGCGGTTGGCCAGATCCTTGGCCACAACGTTCAGCGCGGAGTGGTTCTCGGAATGGTTGAGACACAGAACAAAGCGCTCAAAGCCCTGTTCATGCAGATGCAGGATCAGATCCTCTGCCATATCAATGAATGTCTTTTCATTGAGGTAAACATTGCCGAAGAGATTTGCACCCTGTCGTTCAAATTGGTTGGTCTGCGTTCCGAAGGGAACGGGGAAACCGGGGATGGACTTGTGTCCCAGCGCAGCCAGCTCTTCATAAACTCGTCGGATCAGGACGTTGGCCTGAAACCAGTCTGCGCCCAGAGGCAGATGCGCGCCGTGGTTCTCCAGCGCACCGAAGGACAGGATCACCGTGTCCGTGTCTTTCATGGCTTCTTTCAGCTCCGCTGCGGTCATTTCCAGCAGACACTTCGGCCCCTTGACCTGATACAACACTTCCCAATCTTGCATAGGCATACGTAAATCTCCTTTAAAAACGGTTAAACATGCGCTTTAGAAACTGGTGCATATTATAGCCCGCGAACGATTCCGTGTCAACAGAAGAATTTTCGGTGGAAATGGCATCGTATTGCGCACGATACAAATGCAAAAATATAAATAATTTTAGAAATCTATGTGTTTTCATAACAAAATAGCGAATATTATTTGAATAAAAATGCATTTTGCATATTAGACGAAATATTCCGAAAAAGAGCGTCTGCATCGGGCAGATTGACGAAACGGCGGTCTGCCCAGAAAATGCAGCAGCATAATCATTCCCTTTTCCTTCTGTAAAACATCCAAAAGCGGAAGCGCTTATCCCCTCCAGATAAGCGCTTCCGCATCTTTTTATTCAAACTTCTGTTTTCGCACGTCCCGAAAAAACGCCTCCAGCACCGCCCGGCACGATTCCTCCATGACCCCGCCGACAAGCGCCGGCGTGCCCGCAAACGGCTCCATATACAAATTAAACACCCCGCCGCAGGCGCCCATCACGCGGTCGCGCGCGCCGAAGTATACACGTGGGATGCGCGCGTTGAGAATGGCTCCGGCGCACATCGGGCACGGCTCGAGCGTGACGTAGAGCGTGCAGTCGTCCAGCCGCCACGAGTGCAGGGCCTCATTTGCCGCCGCAATGGCCTCCATTTCGGCATGCGACGCAGTCGCTCCCTTCTCCTCGCGCCGGTTGCGTCCGCGCCCCACGATCTCCCCGCCGTGCACGATCACACAGCCGACCGGTACCTCGCCCGCCACCGCCGCCTCGCGCGCCAACGCGAGCGCCTGCATCATATATTCCTCATGCGCGTCCATCATTTTCTTTCCTCTCCGGTTTATTTGCTGGCATATTTGTCCATACTCTCCGTAAACTGTTCAGGGGAGTGAAGCTGATGCGAAATGTCAATATCTTACAGCGTTCCGTCGCGCGCGATCCCGCGCTGCAATCTCTTTTCACCGAGTTGAGCGACACGCGCTTTGCTCTGGCGCAGGCCTATATGCGCTTCGACAACACCGTCGAGCCCGACCTCGTCGACGCCTGCATCTATGAGATCAACGCCATCTCATCGCGCTACAATTATCTCCTGCGCGCCATCAAGGAGCGCGGCGGCGTGGCCGCCGCAAAGCTGTATACAGAGGGGGCGGTCACTTGGGTTTAGAGGATAAGATCGCGCTCGGCGTGCTGTGCGTCTTTCTGCTCACCGCCGCCGTGCGCCTTTTCGCCGCGCCGCTCCGGCTCGCGGCAAGGGTGCTGCTCAACACGGTTCTGGGCTTTCTTGCGCTGTTTCTGCTCGGCCTTACCGCACCGGTCACCGGCTTTGCGCTGGGGCTGAACTTTTTCAACGCTGTCACAGTCGGCGTCCTCGGCGTGCCGGGGCTTATCCTGCTTGTACTGCTGCAAATGCTGTTCGTGTAACTTTACATATTATATATGAAACAGCGCCGAAGGTATCATTTGATATTTTCGGCGTTTTTTTCAATATCCCATCCCAAAAGCGGATAGCGCTGCATCGCGCCGAAGATCTTCTGCTTGAGGTCGGGATAGCGGCTCTCAAGCTCGGCGATCAGCTCTTTGATCTCCTGCCGTCGCGTTTCGCCGTTGGCAGGGCATGGGTTTTCCACAATGGGGAGGGCAAGCCGCTTCGCGGCGCTCACGACCTGCCGCTCCTTGACATAGAGCAGCGGGCGAATCTGCGTCACATCCGTGCGGCTGAGGTAGGTCACCGGCTGAAAGCAGCCCAGCCGCCCCTCAAAGATCAGGCTCATAAGCATCGTCTCCACCGCGTCGTCATAATGGTGGCCGAGCGCGATCTTTTTGATGCCGTGCTCATTCATCGCGGTCGAAAGCGCCCCGCGGCGGAGCTTCGCACACAGCGAACAGGGATTCTTCTCCTTCCGCTCGACAAACACGACGTCGTAGATCGGCACCTGTGTGCGGATATACTCCACGCCGAGCGTGCGGCAGTAGTCTGCCACGCCGTCAAAGTTCATCCCCGGCGTGCCGGCTTCGACCGTCATGGCGACAACCCTGAAATGCTTGGGATAAAATCGGCTCAGCCGCGCCAGAGCCGCGAGCGTGAGCAGCGAATCCTTGCCGCCCGAAACGCCGACAGCGACCGTCTCGCCGTCCCGGATCATGTCATAATCCTCGACACAGCGGCGCACAAGGCCCAGAATTTCCTGCATAATATGGAATCCTCCAGAACATTCAAACAAAATTTTTAATTTGCCTTTTCAGAAAATAGGAGTAAATCGAAGAAAAATTGAGATTTTGAAAGCATTTCCCACGCTAAATTAAATTGCTGTTGACTTCCCCGCGCGGACGTGCTATAAATACCTTTGTTCCGATTTTAGCAAGGAACAGAGAAAATGTAAAGCGAAAGCATACATGATAGATCAAATGGAGGAATGAACACCATGTCCACTTTTATGGCGAACAAGGGCAACATCGAGCGTAAATGGTACGTCATCGACGCTGCCGGCAAGCCCCTGGGCAAGACCGCTGTCGCCGCAGCCGACCTGCTGCGCGGCAAGCTCAAGGTCACCTACACCCCGCACGCCGATTGCGGCGACAACGTCATCATCATCAACGCTTCCAAGGCCGTTCTCACTGGCAACAAGATGGAGCAGAAGTACTACCGCACCCACTCCGGCTGGGTCGGCGGTCTCAAGGAGACCAAGTACCGCATCCTCATGCAGGAGAAGCCCGAGCTTGCGATGCGCGTCGCAGTCCGCGGCATGATGCCCCGCAACACTGTCACCAAGGACTCCCTCAAGCGCCTGCACATCTATGCCGGCGAGGCTCATGAGCAGCAGGCTCAGAAGCCCGAAGTCTGGGAAGTCAAGTAAAGGAGGATAAAGAAGAATGTATCAGTCCAAGAAGCCTTACCTCTACGGCACCGGCCGCAGAAAGTCCTCCGTCGCCCGCGTGCATCTCTTCGAGAACGGCACCGGCTCCATCACCATCAACGGCCGCAGCATCGACGAGTATTTCGGTCTTGAGACCCTCAAGATGGTCGTCCGTCAGCCTCTGGCTGCCACCGAGACGCTCGGCAAGGTCGACATCGTCGCTACTGTTGAGGGCGGCGGCGTATCCGGTCAGGCCGGCGCTCTGCGCCACGGCGTTGCCCGCGCCCTGCTGCTCGTCAACCCCGACTACCGTCCCGTCCTCAAGAAGGCCGGTTTCCTCACCCGCGATCCTCGTATGAAGGAGCGCAAGAAGTACGGTCTCAAAGCCGCCCGTCGCGCCCCCCAGTTCTCCAAGCGTTAAAAAAGTTGCTTTTTGCCCCGGAAAACTTCGGTTTTCCGGGGTTTTTCTTTTTCATTTATTCAAATGTAAAAAATGAGGAGTCGTTTTTGAGAAAATAGGTCACAATATATTGCGGTCGCTCGAAAAACAGGCACAATTCATGAGGTGGGAAAAGTGATGGAAATTGAAAGCCAAAGCAAGGCAAAAACGAGCAGATCCCGTATGAATATGGGACTGCCCGTTTTTGTATCCAGACAAAACAGAGAAAACTCCGCACCTGCAATCCGTCCGCTGTACCCAGTTCCTGTGCACTCACGCATATTCCAAGCGCTACGCCCGCCTGCGGCAACAATGTGATGCCGAGATACTCGACTGTCTTTTCGTCACAGCCCAGAGAAGCGAGCACCGATGTGCTTACCCGAGCTACGGGCAATGATATAGATAATGCCGACGAGTACCATCGTCAACTGGCCGAACACTTCTATCCGCAGCTCCGCACCACTGATGACAAAGAACACCGCCAATAGCGGAGCAGACCAGTCATCTGCGCGATCCATCAGATCGTCGGACAGTGGGCAGGTATTGTAAAGCACCGTGCCGAGCATCATGCACACAAGCAGCGGCGAAAAGCCGATGATGACCTCGCCGCCGTTCCATTCCAGCGCCGCAAGCGCGATGATGAGAAACACAAATGCAATGGTCATGGACATACGGTTGCGGTTTGAGTGGAACATGGCTTCAAGCCGCGTGAGAAATATGCCCGTGAGCATACTGAGCAACAGAGAAAGTATGATCTCGATGAGTGGATTGACCAGTACGGAAACAATACTCGGCGCGCCGCTGATCACCGCCTTGGCAATGCCGAAGCTGACCGCAAATACCATCGGATCTACTGCATCATCCAATGCGACGATGGGCAGCAGACTTGTGAGCGGGCCTTTGGCCTTGTCAGCGTGGCGGCGGGGGCTGTGGCCGCCGCAATTGCGCCAAGTGTAATGGCAGCAGGTGCAGAGAGAATATCAGGACGCAGAAAATAAAGGCCAGCCAATACACGATCAACAAAGATCATGGCGGCTACCGCCTGGATCACACCAACGATGAAAGCCTGCCGGCCAGTTTTACGCAAACTATCCATCCGGAACTCATTTCCAATGGCAAAGGCGATGAATCCCATCGCCACATCAGAGACTTTGTCAAGTGCCGCAACATCCTCATAAGTGGCAAAGCCAATGCCGCTGATACCAAGGCGGCCAAGGCAGAATGGGCCAATCAGAACACCTGCAACAAGAAAGGCCGCTGCCTCACCTCGTGCCGGGGGCTGCATTCGGCGTGATCCCCGGAAGTGTTACTGCCAGCACGCTGCCTTCCTCCGAGCTTCTTTCCACCCAAACGCGGCCGCCGTGGAGCCGTGCGATCTCCCACACCAGCGGGAGGCCGAGTCCTGCCCCGCCCAGCTCGCGGCTGAGGGACTTGTCCACGCGGAAAAAGGGCTGGAAGATGCTCTGCCAGAACTCCTGTGGGATGCCGCGGCCGGTGTCCGTTACATGGATGACCGCCTGTCCGTCCCGCTGCTGAACATCCACCTTCACCGTACCGCCGGGATGGTTATATTTGACGCCATTCTCCACCAGATTGAAAAACATACGGCAAAGCAGCATATCGCTGCCGACAACGGTAACATCCTCCCCCTCACGCGAGAGGGAAATCCCGTTGCGCTCGGCCAGCGGGGTGAGGTCGGCAAAGA
>JAXYYF010000160.1:0-14803 GCA_037419475.1 bacterium | reverse complement strand
CGGCGAGCGCCATGGAGATGACCTGATCGCCCTCCTCCTTGAAGCGCATGACGATCACACCCTGCGTGGCACGGCCCGTGGTGCGGATATCGGCGACCGGCGTGCGGATCAGAATACCGGCGCGGGTGACGAGCAGCAGATCCTCGCTGCCGTCCACGACCTTGACGCCCACAACGCCGCCGGTCTTTTCCGTGACCATATAGTTCTTAATGCCGAGGCCGCCGCGGTTGGTGATGCGGTACTCCTCGACCGGCGTCTGCTTGCCGAAGCCGTTCTCCGTAATGGAGAGCACCTGCTTGCCCTCCTGTGCGCGGGCGGCCCCTACGACATAATCGCCCTCACGCAGCCGAATACCGCGCACGCCGACGGCAGTACGTCCCATTGGGCGTACATCCGTCTCGTCAAAGACAACTGCCATACCGTCGTGCGTAGCGATCAGGATGCGCTGATGGCCGTCCGTTTCACGGACAGTGACCAGCTCGTCGCCCTCGTCAAGATTCAGGGCGCGGATGCCGTTGTTGCGCAGATTCTTGAGCGTTTCCACCGGCAGGCGCTTGACCGTGCCGTTGCGTGTGACCATGGTGAGGTAAATCTCCTCTTCGCTCTTTTCACGGAAATGGAGCATGGTCTGCACACGCTCGCCCGTTTCCACCTGAATGATGTTGACGATGTTCGTGCCCTTGGCCGCCTTGCCGCTCTCGGGAATCTGATAGCCCTTCTTGCGGTAGACCTTGCCGGTATCGGTGAAGAAGAGAATATAGTCGTGCGTGGAGGCGGTGAACACATCCACCACGGTGTCCTCCTCGCGGGTGGTAATGCCTTTCTTGCCCATGCCACCCTTGCTCTGAGCCGCATACTCGCTCACGCTCGTGCGCTTGATGTAGCCGTTCTGCGTGAGGGTAAAGACGCACTGCTCCTCTTCAATGAGGTCTTCAATATCGATTTCGTCCTCTACGTCCTGAATCTCCGTCTTGCGCTCGTCGCCATACTTGTCGCGGATCTCAATGAGTTCGTCCTTGAGCACGCCGCGGAGCATTGTCTCATTGGAGAGAAGCTCGACAAAATAGGCGATCTTCTTTTCCAGCTCGTCATACTCATTCTGAAGCTTCTCGCGGTCAAGGCCCTGAAGCGCCTTGAGACGCATATCGAGAATGGCCTGTGCCTGAATATCGGAAAGCGCAAAGCGCGCCATAAGCTTTTCCTTGGCGTCGTCGTAGCTGGTGCGGATAATGTGGATGACTTCGTCAATGTTATCCTGCGCGATCAGCAGACCCTGCAGCAGGTGCTCGCGCTCACGGGCTTTTTTGAGGTCGTACTGCGTGCGGCGGGTGATAATCTGCTCCTGAAAGGCCAGATACTCGTCGAGGATATGGCGCAGAGAGAGGATCTTCGGCTGCTTCTGGTTGTCGACCAGCGCGAGCATATTGATGGCAAAGCTGGTCTGAAGCTGCGTCTGGGCAAAGAGACGGTTGAGAACGACCTGCGGGTTCGCGTCGCGCTTGACCTCAATGACGATGCGCATGCCGGTTCGGTCGGTCTCGTCGCGGATGTCGGAGATGCCCTCCAGCTTCTTCTCATTGACCTGATCGGCCATATTCTTGATGAGCATGCGCTTGTTGACCTGATAGGGCAGCTCAGTGACGATGATGCGCACACGGTCCTTGCCAAACTCCTCAAACTCCGTGCGGGCGCGGAGGATGATCTTACCGCGGCCGGTGGCGTAGGCCGCGCGGATGCCGCTGCGGCCCATGATGATGCCCTTTGTCGGGAAATCAGGGCCGGTCACATGCTGCATAAGGTCGGAAAGCGTTGCCTCGGGGTCGTCAAGCACGCAGATACAGGCGTTGATGACCTCGGTGAGGTTATGCGGCGGGATATTTGTCGCCATGCCGACGGCAATACCGGACGAGCCGTTGACCAGCAGATTCGGAAAGCGGCTTGGAAGCACGCGCGGCTCCTTGCGGGACTCGTCAAAGTTGGGATCCCAGTCCACCGTGTCCTTATCGATGTCGCGCAGCATCTCGTTGGCCATCTTCGACATGCGGGCTTCGGTGTAACGGTAAGCCGCCGGGGGATCGCCATCGACCGAACCGAAGTTGCCGTGACCGTCGACGAGCATATAGCGCATGGAGAAATCCTGCGCCAGACGGACAAGAGCATCATAAACCGATGCATCGCCGTGGGGATGATAGCGGCCGAGCACATCGCCGACACAGGTCGCGGACTTTTTAAAGGGCTTATCACTCGTCAATCCATCCTCATACATGGCGTAGAGGATGCGGCGATGGACAGGCTTGAGTCCGTCGCGCACATCGGGCAGCGCACGTCCGACAATGACGGACATGGCGTACTCGATATAGGAGGACGTCATTTCATGCACAAGCTCGCTCTGCACGATTTTTTGATTGGGAAACTGAATGTCCTCGGGCTTATAATCCACATTTTTGTGTGCCATTTTTTGCGTCCTCCTTCCTTAAAAGTCCAGATTGACCGCGTATTTCGCGTTCTGCTCGATAAACTCTTTGCGCGGCTCGACCTTTTCGCCCATGAGGACGGTAAAGGTCTCGTCGGCGAGAATGGCATCCTCAAGCGTGATACGCTTGAGCGTGCGGCGCTCAGGATCCATGGTGGTCTCCCACAGTTCGTGCGGGTTCATTTCACCAAGGCCCTTAAAGCGGGAAATATCGACCTTCGCGTTTGCATTGTCGCCGCGCATTTCGGCAGAGTATGCGTCGCGCTCCTCCTCCGAAAAGGCAAGCTTCGTCGTCTTGCCGCGCGTGAGCTTGAAGAGCGGCGGAACAGCAGCATAGACGTAACCATTTTCAATGAGCGGGCGCATATAGCGGAAGAAGAAGGTCAGCAGCAGTGTGCGGATATGGGAGCCGTCCACATCGGCATCCGCCATGATAATGACCTTATGATAGCGGAGCTTATTGATATCGAAGTCCTCGCCCAGTCCCGCACCGAGCGCGACAATGACGGGCTGGAGCTTATCGTTGCCGTAGATCTTGTCGGCACGCACCTTTTCGACATTGAGCATCTTGCCCCACAGCGGTAAGATCGCCTGAAAGCGGGAATCGCGGCCCTGCGTGGCGGAGCCGCCGGCGCTGTCGCCCTCGACGATGTAGATTTCGGTGAGCTCCGGGTTATTCTCATTGCAGTCGCGCAGCTTATCCGGCATAGCCGCGCCGCCGAGTGCGCTCTTGCGGCGGATGGACTCGCGCGCTTTGCGCGCGGCTTCGCGCGCACGGTTTGCTGTCATGGCCTTATCCAGAATGGTGCGGGCGACGACAGGGTTTTCGTCAAGGAACTGCATGAGCTTATCCGAGACGATGGCGTCCACGAGGGTGCGCATGGAGGCGTTGCCGAGCTTGGCCTTGGTCTGACCCTCAAACTGCGCGTCGGTGAGCTTGACGGAGATGACGGCGGTAAGACCCTCGCGGCAGTCCTCGCCGGAGACCTTGTCGCCCTCCTTGATCAGGCCGACCTTGAGGCCGTAGGCGTTGAGCACGCGGGTAAGCGCGGCCTTGAAGCCGGTCTCATGCATGCCGCCCTCAGGCGTGTGGACATTGTTGGCAAAGGAGAGAATATTTTCCTGATAGCCGTCGTTATATTGAAGCGCGACCTCGGCATAGGAATCGCCCTTCGTGCCATTCATATAAATGATGCCGGAATGCAATGCGTCCTTCGATTTATTCAGGAAGGTGACAAACTCACGGATGCCGCCTTCATAGCACATCTCGTCGCTCTGCTCCTGTCCTTCGCGCAGATCAACTGTGCGGATGCGCAGTCCAGCGTTCAGGAAAGCCTCCTCGCGCATGCGGGTATGAAGGGTATCATAGGAATAGACCGTATCCTCGAACATTTCCGGATCAGGCTTAAAGGTGACGGTCGTTCCGGTGCGGTCGGTCGTTCCGGTAATTGTCATCTCCTGCGTGATGCGGCCGCGGGAGAACTTCATTTCATGGATCTTGCCGTCCTTGTGCACCTGTACAGTCAGCCACTCGGAAAGCGCGTTGACCACGCTCGCGCCCACGCCGTGCAGACCACCGGAAACCTTATAGCCCCCTCCGCCGAATTTTCCGCCTGCGTGCAGAACGGTAAAGACGACCTCGAGCGCAGGACGCCCAGTCTGGGCCTGAATGTCCACGGGAATGCCGCGGCCATTATCGACGACGGTAATGGTATTGTCAGGATTGATCTGCACGGTGATCTCCGTACAGTAGCCGGCCAGCGCCTCGTCGATGGAGTTATCAACGATTTCATAAACGAGGTGGTGCAGACCGCTTGTCGAAGTCGAGCCGATATACATGCCCGGACGCTTACGCACCGCCTCAAGGCCTTCCAGAACCTGAATTTCCGAAGCGTTGTAGTCGTTGCCGGCATCTACCGCGGTAGATTGAAGAAGTTCGTTATCTGCCATTGGTTTCTCCTTTCGTCACAAGGCAGGAGAAATACGCCGGAACGCCTTCCGGCGCATTTCTCCGTGCCTTGAAATCATTAAAATAAATGGGATCTACTTGTTTCTGCTAATTACACAGAGTGCGGACACATCAGAAAATCAATACGCCGCTTTTTCTTCCTCCATCCGCTTTTGCAGCGTGGCGGTGTTGAGTTCGGAGAGGTAGACGATCTGCGGATGATAAGGATGGTCACAGACCAGAAAGGACTTTGGAAGATCGTCGCAGACCTCCAATACGGTCCCATCCTGTTCCGCACGTTCCAAAAAAGCGCGTGTCAGCTTGGACTGTGATGTGATCTCCAAATCAAAAATGCCAATGATATGCCGTTCGGCAATCATTTGATTTCGTCCGATATGAAGGTACATAAAATCACCGTATCCTTCCGTTTTCCACATGGAGGACTTTTCCTTTGAGCATGGTCTCCAGCCGATCCTCTTCACAACAAGTAATGAATACCTGACCGCCGGAGATGCGGTTGAGCACAAATTCCTGCCGCCGGGGATCGAGCTCGGAGAGAACATCATCGAGCAGAAGCACCGGTGAAAAGCCTGTAACGTCACGGAAAATATCGCGTTCAGCAAGCTTGAGAGAAAGCGCCGCTGTGCGGGTCTGCCCCTGAGAGGAATAAGCCCGCGCCGCCGTGCCGCCAATGGAAACCGCAATATCGTCCTTATGCGGGCCTGAAAGGCACAGACGCGAGGATAGTTCAGCGTGATAGTGTTCTCGCTGATGTACCATCAGGCGGTCAAAAAGCACTTCCTGTCTGGCAAAGGGATCATCAACGGTCTTTACCGTTTCATAACGAAGCGTCAGTTCTTCCCTTCCGCCGGAACATTCATGGTGCGCCGCGGTGGCATATTCTGACAGAAGCCTGCAGAAGCGAGCCCTGTAATAGATTAGAACCGCGCCATACTGCGCCATGCGGAGATTAAAGTCCGGCAGCGTATCGAGCAGGGACGGATGCTCCTCGGCATCGCGGAGGATGCGGGTTTTATGATCATAGAGACGGTTATATTCGCTCAGAGCATCTGCATAGCGCGGCCTGAGCTGGGAAAGCGAAAGGTCCATAAACCGCCGCCGTGCTGCCGCGCCGTCCCGAATCAGAAGGAGGTCGTCCGGACAGAAGTAAACTGTGTTCAATACGCCGGAGAGCTCTCCTGCCTTTTTGCAGGCGACTTTATTGATGCTCATTTTGCGGCGTTTCCCGCGAAACAGAGAAATATCGACCGTAAAATCTCGATCCCTTGAAAAAATACCACCGGTTAGCCGCGCTTCCTCTGCGTCAAAGGATATCATTTCCTTTTCCGTACGGGTGCGCGGCGACTTGGCGCAGGAGAGATAGACGGCTGCCTCAAGCAGATTTGTTTTTCCCTGCGCGTTTTCGCCTACGATGACATTGACCGACGGATCAAAGGTCACACTCTCATGCGCATAGTTTCGGAAATGTTCCAGTGTGAGCGAATCAAGACGCATACGCTACCGTCAGTTCTTCACCGTCCATAGAAACAATGTCTCCCGGACGAATCTTTTTGCCGCGCATGGTGCAGACCTCACCATTGACGGAGACTTCACCGTCCAGAATACGGATCTTGGCTTCACCGCCGGTGGATACCAGGTTGGCAAACTTCAAAAGATCCTGAAGCTTGATAAATTCCGTGGTAATGGGGATGGTGGTCATAAAGAGACCTCTTTTCTCATAATCTTATTGTGCTTTGAGACGGACAGGCAGAACCATATAAAGGAAGCTCTCCTCCTTGCCGTCGACCGGTACAATGATCGCCGGAGAAATACCGGTATTGAGTTCGACCTTTACCTCATCCGCCGGTGCATAGCGCAGCGCATCCATCAAATAGCGGTTATTAAAGCCGATTTCCAGACCCTGACCATCACCGATAATGCGGCAGACGTCCTTGGCGTCGCCGTTGGCCGTCTTTGCAGAAAGCATCACCTTATTTTCTTCAAAAATACAGCGGACAGGGCTCTTGAGCTTTTCCGAAATGACAACGCTTACGCGGTCAAGACTTTCCAGAAGACCCTTTGTCTCAACCTGAACAGAGATGGGATTGCGGCGCGGGATAGCATTTTTATAATCGAGAAACTCGCCTTCCAGACGGCGGCAGATCAGCTCTGTCTCCCCGATCTCAAAGAGAATATGGCGCTGGCCAAGCGTGATGGTGGCAAGCGTCTCCACGTCCTCACAGATTTTCTCGACCTCGTTGAGCGCAGCGCCCGGTGCAACAAAGGAGAACGCACCTCCCTCGATCCGCTCAAGCGGCTCGCGCCGCAGAGCCAGACGAAAGCCGTCGACCGCAACAACAGTCAGACCATTGTCACCGATCTCAAACAGTTCGCCCATATGGACAGGACGGGCCTCGTTTGTAGATACGGCAAAAGACGTCTGCTGGATCATGGAGCGGAGCGTTTTTTCAGGGAGCGTCAGGGAGTATTTTTCCTCGACCTCCGGCAGTTCCGGAAAATCGGCGGCGGAGAGTGCAAGAATATCAAAATCGGCATCACCGCAAGAGAGGTGCACCATCAGCTTTTCATCGGATGAGAAGGTAATCATATCGTCAGGCATGCGGCGGATGATGTCGCCGAAAAGGCGCGAGGAGAGAACAAGCTCGCCGCTCTCCTGTTCTTCCACGGCAAAGCGGGTGCGGATGCCCGTCTGCATATTATAGCCGGAGACAGTGAGAATGCCGTCGGCACACGAGAGCAGCAGACCTTCGAGCGCGGGGATTGAGCTTTTTGCGGCGACTGCGCGGGACGCTGTATTGATGGCGTTTTGCAGCAGCAGCTTTTCGCAGGAGAATTTCATAACGAGAATCCTTTCTTGAAAAAAAAGAATAGAATTTTTAGTCGTTTCCGTAGTAGAAGGAGAAAATTGTGGGAAAGTGGTTGGAACCGCTGAAAAATAAGGAAAATTTGATGTGGAAAAGAATGGGGATGAAATCAGGATAAATTTTGTTTGTGTGGAAAGATGAGGATATCCACATAAGTGGTGGATGGGAAACTGTTAACTGTGTGGATAACCGGTCACTTCTTGGAGTTAATGTTGATCGTAATATTTTTGATCGTTTCCGCGAAACCGGGGTCGGACTGCATCTTGCTTTCGACCTGTTCAAGCGCGTGGAGAACGGTCGTATGATCGCGTCCGCCGAACTCTCGCCCGATGTCCGGTGTGGAGAGATTGGTCATGCGGCGGACAAGGTACATGGCCGCCTGTCGTGCGGTGACGGCTTCGCGGCTGCGCGAGGGGCCTTTTACGACCATTTCATCGATGCCGAAAAAGCGCGAGACCTCATCGATGATGGAAGCGGCCGTCGGAATATATTCATTGGATTTGCGCAGCATATCGCGCACGGCGCGGTTGGCGCTTTCCTCATCCATCTCCTTGCCGATCAGATCACGGTAGGCGAGGATCTTATTCATCGTGCCTTCCAGCTGACGAACATTGGAGGTAACATTTTCGGCAATGTATTTTGCAATATCGTCATCAATGACTGTGCCCCACTGCGCAGCTTTATTTTTGATGATGGCAAGACGCGTTTCAAAATCCGGCGGCTGGACATCGACGAGCAGACCCCATTCAAAACGTGTCTGAAGACGATCCTCGAGCTGCTGTATCTCGCGCGGCGAACGGTCGGAGGTCAGAACGATCTGACGCTTGGATTCATAAAGCGTATTGAAGGTATGGAAAAATTCCTCCTGTGTCTGCTTGCGGCCGGCAATGAACTGCACATCGTCCATCAACAGAAGATCCGCGTCGCGGTACTTACTGCGAAATTCCACGTTTTTGCCGCTGCGGATTGCCTCGACCAACTCGTTGGTAAAGTCGTCACCCTTGATATAAACGATCTTTACACCGGGATTCTTTTTGCGGATCTCGTGGGCGATAGCGTAGATCAGATGTGTTTTGCCAAGTCCGGAATCTCCGTATATGAAAAGAGGGTTATAATGCTCCGCCGGTGCGTCGGCCACGGCGCGAGCCGCAGCGTAAGCGAGCTTATTGCTGTCACCGACGACAAAGGTATCAAATGTAAAGTCACCGGACTCAAGCAGAGAGGTCGGTTTTTTTGTCTTTTCCTGACCGAAGGAATCCCGCTCGGCGGCGGAGAGGAGCTTTACGTCAAAATCAGCGGAAAAAATCTCCTTAAGCGCCGCTTTCAGGTTTGGCATAAAAAGAGATTCGATCGTTCCGCGCTTAAAATCGTTGGGACAGCAGAGATAAAAGGTCATGTCGCGGATGGCGACGGCTTCCACCTCGTCAAACCAGGTGGAAATGGCAGTCTCGACCAGACCGCCGGCGCGGAGGCGTTCGAGCACAACCTGCCAGACATCAGCAACAGAATTCAAAAAAACCGCTCCTTTCAGGGATAAAAGTAAAAGGCCGCCGCTTTTGGCGCAGCACAAAATATCATTGCTTTATTATAACAGAAATGTAGAGGGAAAGCAAGATATTTAAGGTATTTTATATTTAGAATATGTATAAAGGCTTGCGGTCAGAATGAAAAAAAGATACAAGATTTTGTAGTTGACAGAAAAAGAGTGGTTTTGTATAATATTCTCTGCGTTGCGTGACGCAGCGCGTAAGATCAGCTACTGCGGCAGTGAAAAAATTTTCACCGCCGTCGAGTAAGAGCGGTCGTTGGCCGCCGGCAAAATTTTTAGGAGGTGTAACGCAATGGCTACTTCTCGTACCTATCAGCCCAAGAAGCTTCAGCGCTCCAAGGAACACGGCTTCCGCAAGAGAATGGCAACCGCCAATGGCCGTAAGGTCCTGGCTCGCCGCCGCGCAAGAGGCCGCGCCCGCCTGACTCATTGAGAGAGCCAATGGCGCATCGCATAGAGTAACACGAGGGACGGACGATGAGGTAATATCGCCGTCCCTTGGAGGCTATTGTCTGAAAATGAACAAATCCATCGTTTTCTGACAAGAGTGCAGGGGAGAGAACCGTGAAAAAAACCACGACCGTAAAGGAAAATTACGAGTTCCGCCGGATCTATGCAAAGGGAAGATCCGGTGTTTCGCCGTACCTTGTGGTCTATGTGCGCCCTAACCGGCGCGGGCACAATCGCCTCGGCGTGACCGTAAGCACAAAGCTTGGACATGCCGTGGTGCGCAACCGTGTGCGCCGCCGGCTGCGGGAGATCTTCCGGCTTAATCAGGATAAGCTCACACAGGGCTACGATATGATCGTTGTGGCGCGCACGCGCGCCGTGCACGCGGAATACCGTGAGCTGGACCGTGCGTTTTTACGGACATGCGGAAAGCTCGGTCTTATGGAAAAAAAGACATGAAGCGCATTCTGCTCGCCCTTGTGCGGTTTTACCGGAAAAATATCTCTCCTCTGCGCCCTCCCTGCTGCCGCTTTATCCCAACCTGCTCGCAGTACGCCCTTGAGGCGATCGAAAAGTACGGTGCAGTCAAAGGCGGCTGGCTGACGTTTAAACGCTTGATGCGATGCCATCCCTTTTACAGGGGTGGAAAGATCTACGACCCTGTTCCCTGAGGGGGAACGAGATCTCCGTTCCGTAAACGGAAGAAAAAATACGGAGGACACAAAAGATGTTTTCAACGATCGGATACTACATTTGTATCCCCTTTGCGTGGTTGCTCCGCGCACTTTATGAGCTGACAATGTCCTACGGCTGGGCGCTGGTGCTCTTCACGGTGGTGGTCAAGCTCGTGCTGCTTCCCTTCCAGATCAAATCGAAGAAAAGCATGATGCGCATGAGCCGCTTCCAGCCGATGATCAAGGAGATCCAGACGCGCTACGCGAAGAATCCCGAGAAGATGAATGAAGAGCTCCAGCGGCTTTATGCCGAGGAGAACGTGAACCCCATGAGCGGCTGCCTGTGGAGCTTTCTTCCCTTCCCCATTCTCATTGCGCTCTATTCCATCATCCGTCAGCCCATCACCCGCTTCATGATGCTCACGAACGAGGCGATGCAGACGGTGTATGACGCCGTTGTCGCAGCAGGCGCCGATATCTCTTCCATCGCTATGATGAAGGAGGGTGCGGCGATCCTCAAGGACGGCGCCGTTCAGCTCCAGCCCTATGGTCAGATCTCTCTGGTGAAACTGGCGCAGGAGCTTGGCGTTGCACTGCCTGATGGATGGATCAACATGGACTTCAGCTTCCTCGGCATGGACCTCACCACGATCCCCGGAGATGTGGTCGGTCAGATCACCACCGGCGGCTGGGCCGTGATCGGTGTGCTGCTCATTCCTGTTCTTTCCGGCGCGATGAGCTTCTGGCAGTCCAAGATCTCCATGGCCGCGACGCCCGCGTCGTCCGATCCGAGCGACCCCGCTGCGCGTTCGAGCCGTATGATGATGTGGATGATGCCGCTCATGTCGCTGTGGATCGGATTTACGCTGCCGGCCTCTCTTGGCGTGTACTGGATCGCCAACAGCATCCTGATGCTGGTGCAGGAGAAGATCCTCAACCAGTATTTTAAAAAGAGCATGGCCGCCGAGGATGAGGCGCGTGAAAAGGCCCGCATGGAGGATCGTCTCCGCCGCATGGAGGAGGCCCGCGCGGCTCAGCAGCAGCGCGAGGCGGAAAAGAAGAGCCTGAAGGAAAAACAGAAGGCCGCACAGGCCGCGAAAGCTGCCAAGGCCGAAAAGGCCAAGCGCGCCACCACGGAAGCGGGGCGCGTGGGCGACCGTCCTTATGCCAGAGGGCGTTCGTTCAACCCTGACCATTACGGAGAATAACTGAAGAAGGAGCTTGTCTATATGATCAAGTTTATTGATATGACTGGCAAGACCGAGGATGAAGCGATCCAGCGTGCGCTCAGCCAGCTTGGCATGGACCGCGACGATGTGTCCGTCGAGATCCTTGAACGCGCGAAGTCCGGTTTCCTCGGCATCGGCGGTTCGCCGGCAACGGTTCGCGTGAGCTATGACGACGGTCAGCCCGAACCAAAGCCCGAGGTGAAGAAGCCAGAGCCCAAGCCCGCCGTGTCCAAGGCGGCCAAACCGCTCTACTGCCCCGAGGTGCTGCAAAAGGAAGTGCGCGCAAAGGAAAAGCAGGAGCGCGAGAGCAGACGTCCTGAGCGCAAAGCGGAGCCAAAGACAGAAAAAGCCGTGCGCGAGCCGGTCGTGCTGGGTGAGGAAGTCCGCGATGAAAAGAGCGAGCAGATCCGCACCTTCCTCAAGGGTCTGCTTGAGCACATGGATTCCGCGGCTGAGATCAAGGTCTATGAGACGGAGAAGGGCCGCTATAAGGTCATTCTGGAGGGTGAGAAGCTCGGCGCGCTCATCGGCCGCCGCGGCGAGACGCTCGACGCCATTCAGCAGCTGACGAACTATTCGATCAACCGCGGCGGAGAGAGCAAGCGTGCCCGCGTGCAGATTGATGCGGAGAACTACCGCGAAAAGCGTGAGGAAAGTCTGGAGCGTCTGGCGCAGAAGGTCGCAGGCAAGGTAGTCAAATACCGCCGCAACGTGACGCTTGAGCCGATGAACGCTTATGAGCGTCATGTCATCCATACGGCATTGCAGGATACTCAGTACATTTCGACCTTTTCCATCGGCACGGAGCCGAACCGCCGCGTGGTTGTCTCCTATGACCGTTCGAAGCAGTAAAAGCAAAAAAGAAAGATGCCGTATGGCATCTTTCTTTTTTTGTATGGAAGTACTCTGGTATGATGAAAAAAACAAACTGGGAGGTTCCCGATGAAACTGGTATCATGGAATGTCAACGGCCTTCGGGCATGTCTGAATAAAGGCTTTCTGGATTTTGTCACACTTTCCGATGCGGATGTGATCTGCTTGCAGGAGACAAAGCTTCAACCGCATCAGGTGAGCTTTGAGCTGCCGGGCTATGAGATGTATTTCAACAGTGCGGACAAGGCTGGATATTCCGGAACAGCGGTATTTACGCGGCAGAAGCCGCTGAGCGTCACCTATGATTTCGGCGACGACGAGCACCGGCATGAGGGACGCATCATCACGGCGGAATATGAGGAATTTTACCTTGTGTGCTGCTATACGCCAAATTCACAGGACGAACTCAGGCGGTTGCCCTACCGGATGCGGTGGGAGGACGATCTGCGCGGATATCTCTGTGAGCTGGACAAAAAGAAGCCTGTGGTCTACTGCGGTGATCTGAACGTGGCGCACGAGGAGATCGACCTGAAAAATCCAAAGACAAATCATTTCAATCCCGGCTTTTCCGACGAAGAGCGCGAAAAAATGACCGAGTTGCTCGCGGCCGGCTTCGTTGATTCCTTCCGCGCACTCTGGCCTGACCGGACGGATGCCTATTCGTGGTGGAGCTACCGCGCCGCATCGCGCGCAAGGAACGTGGGATGGAGAATCGACTACTTCATCGTCTCCGAGCGTCTGCGCGAACGCATCAAAAAGGCGGAGATTTGGAGCGAGGTATTAGGAAGCGACCACTGCCCCGTGATGCTGGAGCTGGAATAAAAGAAGAAGCGCGGAGCTGTCAGCTCCGCGCTTCCCTTATATATATTATATTTTGCTTATTCGTACTCTCGTCCCTCGGCGAAGCGGGAGATCATTTCACTCGTCAGAGCCACGTCATTGCCGTGGTATGTTTCGCGAAGCTCCTTCCGGCTCACCCACGCGCCGTCGGCCAACTCAAGATCATCAAGATGGATGGTGTCGTCACCGTCCACCTCGCACCAGTATCCCATCATAATGTTGCCGCTGATGCCCCACGGCTGACATTTATAGTAGCGCAGATTCTTGACCTTGAGGCCGACCTCCTCCATCACCTCGCGGTGGACGGTCTGTTCAAAAGTCTCGCCGAACTCGGTGAAGCCGGCGATGAGCGCTGTGCGCGTTGCGCCGGGACGGTTGGCATACTGCGTGAGCAGCAGATAGTCCCCATGCGTCACCGCCACGATCACGGAGGGATTGATGCGCGGAAAGACCATGTTGCCGCACTTCGGGCAGTGCATCATACGCTCCTTTTTATCATGCTCCATCTCCGCGCCGCAGCGTCCGCAGAATTTCGCATCGCGGTACCACGAGCAGAGATGCCACGCGCTTACCACGGCATAGGCAATTTCCTTCGGCTTTTCGGTGCGGAAAAGACTGACGTCACGGTAGGTCCAGCCGTCAAGCTCGCGCTTTGTCTCGTCGCGCAGAAGATAGTATTCCTGGCCGTCAAGCTCAAGAAGATAGGTGAAGGCCTCGTCGCCGTCGGCAAACATCGAGCGGGTCGGAAGTCTGAGTCCGTTGTCATCGATGCGGCAGAGAAGCTCCCGGCCGCAGAACTGCACGACAGCGCTCGTCTTTTTTGGTACGGCGCCTGGCTTCCATTCGTTGTAGAGATGCTTCGGCTCAATATCCTGAATCATGGCGTGATCTCCTGCAATTTGTCGCTTTCGCGTATTTTTCGCCGATAGTATAGCCTATTTTTGCCTGTTCCGCAAGTGGTTTCGGCCTTGACAAAGAGAAAGAATACAGGTAGAATGACCGTAATATGTGAAATTGCGCAGATGAGGACAAGTAGTTTTCCATTCTGCCTGCGAAGAGAGCTGCCGGATGGTGCAAGGCGGCGAGGCATGGAAAATGAATATCACCTCGGAGCAGGCGTCTGAACAGAGCAGTAGGACGGCCCGGGTGCGACCGTTATATCGCAGCATTTGAGCGGCTGTGCGGAAAGCACGGCAAGAAGAGTGGTACCGCAGAGGTGAGCGCCTTTGTCTCTTTATGGGACAGGGCGCTTTTATTTTTTGCCGGAGAATGGCCTGTGGACCGCCCGGAATGTGGAGGGATCGTTTTCCCTTGCAAGATGATCGAAAAGAGAGCAAAAAAGAAATTTATCATAACATAAAAGGAGACACAACATGGATTACAAAGCAACGCTGAACATGCCGAAGTCCGGTTTCCCCATGCGCGCGGGGCTTCCAAAGCGCGAGCCGGAAATGCTCAAGCACTGGGAAGAAATGGATCTTTACAACCTCATGCTCAAAAAGAACGAGGGCAAACCTCGTTTCGCCCTGCACGACGGCCCTCCGTTCTCCAACGGTGGACTGCACATGGGTCACGCGCTCAATAAGTCCTTAAAGGACTTCATCACCCGCTCCTATGCTATGCGCGGCTACTACACTCCCTACATTCCCGGCTGGGACAACCACGGTATGCCAATCGAGAGCGCCATCATCAAGGAGCAGAAGCTCAACCGTAAAGCCATGAGCGTTGCGGACTTCCGCACCGCCTGCCACCAGTATGCCGATAAGTACATCGGCATCCAGATGGAGGGCTTCAAACGCATCGGCGTGCTCGGCGACTGGGAGCACCCCTACAAGACCATGGATCCCGGCTTTGAGGCCGAGGAGGTCAAGGTCTTCGGCGC
>JAXYYF010000159.1:0-7607 GCA_037419475.1 bacterium | reverse complement strand
CGGGCAGGTGGAGGATCTTGCGGCCCTCGTTCTGCATCTTCATCTCCTCGCTCGTATAGCCCTCATAGGCCTCGCCGCCGATCTGCGGGATGATGTTGTAAGCGATCTGATACTGGAACACCTTCGGTTCAAGGTGCTTGCCCTCGGCCAGCGCGGCAACCTCATTGTTGAGCTCGTCGATGCCGTTCTTGCCCGCGCCGGAGACAGCCTGATAGGAACTGGCGATCATCGTCTCGATCGGGCTCTCCTTGGCCAGCGCGTTGATGGCGACCAGCGTGATGATGGTGGTGCAGTTGGGGTTTGCGATGATGCCGCTGTGCCACTTCACATCCTCGGGGTTGATCTCCGGAATGACCAGAGGCACCTTGGAATCCAGACGAAACGCGCTGGAGTTATCCACGAACACTGCGCCGGATCTGACAATGGCGGGAGCGAAACGCTCGGCAATGTCATTCTCTGCCGCGCCGAGCACGATGTCAAGCCCCTCAAACGCATCATCCGACGCCTCGACGATCTTACACTGCTTTCCGCCGAAGTCGATCACGCTGCCTGCGCTGCGCGCGGAGGCGATGGGGCGCAGCTCACCGACGGGGAACTTGCGCTCGAGCAGAATCTTCATCATTTCCTGACCCACGGCGCCCGTCGCGCCGAGGACGCCAACATTATAAAGCTTCATGATAGTTTCCTCTTTTCTCACTCAAAATCTCAAATATGCTCTTTAACAAAGCTGTCATACAGGACACGGATGGCCTGCGCGAAATCTTTTTCTTCCACGCCGACAATGATGTTCAACTCCTCGGGGCCCTGCGTGATCATGCGGATGTTCACGCCGTTCTCACCGAGCTTGGCAAAGATCTTACCGGACACGCCAGGGCGGTACGCCATCTTCCGGCCGACCGCCGCGACGACCGCGATATGCTCCGTTACGGTTATCTTATTCGGCTGCACCTCTTTTTGCAGCTCGCCCAGCATCACGTACAGGCACTTGGAGACCTTTTTGCTCTCCACCACGAGCGAAACGATGTCGATTCCGGAGGGGATGTACTCAACGTTGACGTCGTGCTTGGCCAGCACCTCAAGGATCTTCACCAGCGTGCCGGGGTCGCCGGACATGCCGGTCTTTGCAATGGTGATGACGGAGAAGCCCTTTTTGCCGGCGATGCCGGTGATGAAGCTGCCGTCCGCCGAATCCTCCTCGATGCTCTCAAGGATCGTCGTGCCGGGATGCTCGGGCTCGTTGGTGTTTCGGATGTTGAGGGGAATATTTTTCTCGCGCACCGGGAAGATCGTGCCCTCATGAAGCACCTGCGCGCCGATATAGCTCAGCTCGCGCAGCTCGCCGTAGGTCAGATGGCGGATGGGCGCGGGATCGGCCACGATGCGCGGGTCGGCCATGAGGATACCGGAAACGTCCGTCCAGTTCTCGTAAACGTCTGCGTTCAGCGCCGCCGCGGCCAGCGCACCGGTGATATCGCTGCCGCCGCGGGAGAAGGTGCGGATGCGTCCGTCGGGCATCACGCCGTAAAATCCGGGGATGACCACGCAGCGGTCGCCCGCAGCGCGTTCAAGCGCTTCATAGGTCGCATCGGTGTCCACCGTGCCGTCAAACTTGAATTTCACCCATTCGGCGGCGTCCAGAAACTCATAGCCCAGATATTCCGCCATCAGCCGGGCGGAGAAGTATTCCCCGCGCGAGGCCAGCTCGTCCTTCTCGATCCCGCTCTGCATCTTCGCCCACAGGGCGTCGAAGTCGGGATTGAGGTCGAGCTTGAGGCCGCAGTCATGCGCGATCTCCAGATAGCGCGTGCGGATCATGTCGAAGATCTCCTCGCAGCTCACACCGTATTGAATGTGCGCAGCGCAGAGATACAAAAGATCCGTGATCTTGTGGTCGCCGGGAAAGCGCTTGCCGGGCGCGGACACAATGACCACGCGGCGGGATTCGTCAGCCTCAACGATGGCCTTGACCTTGGCAAACTGCCGGGCGTCGGCGAGCGATGAGCCGCCAAATTTCAAAACTTTCAGCATAGTGATGATTTACTCCTCTTCGATTCGTGCTAAAAATACCTGTTCGCCGCGTCCGCGCACCGCATCTGCGCGGGCAAAGGCCTCCGCGACGCTGATCGGTTCCGTGCAGGTGCTCTGCGCGCCGGTGCGCAGATAGAAACGGCTGACCGCCGCAGAATTGTCAATGTGCTTCGCCTCATGCTGTGAAACATAAAAGCTTGGGCAGCCCGCCAGAATGTCCACGCAGTCGCTCAGCACGCTGCTGCCGGTCGGATAGCCGCCCGCGCCCGCGCCGGAGAAGCTCAGCTCGCCCACGCGCGCACAGCGCAGCGTGACGAGATTGCCGGTGCCGTTCGTCTGCGCGACCGGCGAGGCCGCGGGGAACAGTGTGGGACAGACAAACGCGGAAATGCGCCCGTCATGCCGCTCGGCGCGGACAAAGAGCTTGCAGATCCTGTCCATCCCGCGCCACGCTGCGAAGTCCGCAGCGTCCACGCCGGAAATGCCGAAACAGGGGATCTCATTCTCCTGCACCGATGCGCCGAAGGCGAGGTTGGCACTGAGCACCAGCTTGCGCCGCGCGTCGCAGCCCTCCACATCCGCAGTCGGATCCGCCTCGGCGTAACCGAGCGCTTGCGCCTCACGCAGGCAGGTGGTATAATCGACGCCGGAAGCCGTCATGGCCGAGAGCATATAGTTTGTCGTTCCGTTGAGGATGCCGCCGACGGCGGTGATCTCATCGATCCGCGCCGCGCGGGAGAGGGACGTGAGCCACGGGATGCCGCCGCCCGCCGCCGCCGTGCAGCGCAGCGAGACGCCGGATGCCTTCGCCAGCTCCAGCAGCTCGTCATAGTGCGCGCACACCATCTGTTTATTGGCCGTGACGACATGCTTGCCCGCGCGCATGGCTGCACAGACATAGCGGTAGGCCGGTTCCAGCCCGCCCATGACCTCGACGATCAGATCGATCGAGCGGTCGTGCACAATCTCATCAAAATTGTCCGTCACGGTGCAGTGCAGCTCCGGACGCGGACGGCGGGAGAGAACGGTCGTCACGCGCAAATCGGTTCGTCCGAGCGTAAGCTCGTAAAAAGCCTTTCCGACGGTGCCGAAGCCGAGCAATGCGATATTCATTGGGGATGCCTGCCTTTCCTTTTCTGTGAAATCCGTCAAGTGCGGACGATTTGTGCAATTTACACGGAAATGTCCTCAGTAGAAAAACACTTGACTTTTTGATGGGAACAATATAACATGTGCTTTGTCGAAATGCAATAGGCAAATGCAAAAACTTTTTGAAAAAGCGATTTGAAAATTCCGAAACCGGAGGTTTTATTTATATGAATTATCAAAGCACCCGAAACGCCGCCCTTACCGCCTCGAGCGCCGAGGCGATCCTCAACGGTCTGGCCCCTGACGGTGGCCTTTATGCCATGCGGGACCTAAAAGGTCTCTCCTTTGACTGGAAGGGCTGCCTGACGCTCTCCACGCAGGGCATGGCGGTGGAGATCCTCAGCGCGCTGCTGCCCGACTTCTCTCACGAGGAAATGACGCAGCTCGTCCATGCCGCCTACACCGGAAAGTTCGAAACCGAGGATCTCACCCCCACTGTTCCGGTCGGTGAGGACACCGTGCTTGAGCTCTTCCGCGGCCCCACGAGTGCTTTTAAAGATGTGGCGCTCTCCATGCTGCCGCATCTGATGACGGCGGCAAAAAAGAAGTGCGGCGTGGACGACGATATTCTGATCCTGACCGCGACTTCCGGCGACACCGGCAAGGCCGCGATGGAGGGCTTCTGCGACGTTCCGGGCACGAAGATCATCGTCTTTTACCCCGACGGCGGCGTGTCCGCCGTGCAGAAGGCGCAGATGGTCACGCAGGGCGGAGACAACACCTGTGTCGCCGCCGTGCGCGGCAACTTTGACGACGCGCAGACCGCCGTCAAGCAGGTCTTTGCCAAAGTCGGCAGCGAGGGGCTGTTCGCAGATAAAGGTGTGCGTCTTTCCAGCGCCAACTCCATCAATATCGGCCGTCTCGCCCCGCAGGTCGTCTACTATTTCCGCGCCTACGCCGACCTCGTCGGCCGTGGCACGATTGCTGTCGGCGATAAGGTCGATTACGTCGTTCCCACGGGCAACTTCGGCGACATTCTCGCCGGTTATTTTGCCCGCGAGCTGGGTCTGCCTGTCGGCCGGCTCGTGTGCGCGTCCAACGCCAACAATGTTCTCACCGATTTCATCCGCACAGGCCGCTACGATAAAAAGCGTCCGTTCTATCTCACCAGCTCGCCGTCGATGGACATTCTCGTCTCAAGCAACCTCGAGCGTCTGCTCTTTCTGCTCTCCGGTGACGAGCAGCTGGTGGCGCGGCTCATGCGCCAGCTCTCCGGGGACGGCGCATATGAAGTGCCCGGCGAACTGCGCGAGAAGATTCAGTCGCTCTTCTGGGCAGGCTGCTGCGGCGATGCAGAGACGAAGCAGACCATCGGCAGCGTTTGGAGAGCGCATCATTATCTCTGCGACACGCACACGGCTGTGGCTTGGAATGTCGCCCAGCAGTACAAGGCGGCCAATCCCGGCCACGCACCGGTCGTCGTGCTCTCCACGGCTTCACCCTACAAGTTCCCTGCCGCCGTGCTTGAGGGGCTGGGCGAACAGGCAGAGGGCGACGAGTTCGCCGTCATGGCGCAGCTCGAGCATCTCACCGGCGTTCCCGCACCGAAGAATCTCTGCGGCCTGAAGGAACGCCCCGTGCGCCACACAACCGTGCTTGACCGCGAGGAAATGCTTCCATTTGTCCTCCGTAAGGCGCAGGAACCCAAATGGTTTTGATTTTCCCATAAGGAGATCGTGACGAAAAAGAAACTCGCCCCACGCGAATATGTTTATGTGGCCAGCATGCTCTTCGGCATGTCTTTCACCTGTCTGCTCTACCTGACCATCGGGCCGTTCTTCGCCATTCCCCATTGTGCGACCACCTCGTTCACCGTCGGGCTGGAGCAGATTCTGCCGGAGGGCGGGAACCTTCAGCTCTATCTGCTGCTCTTTTCTGCGATCTTCTTTGCCGCCGCGCTGTTCTTCTCACTCCGGCCGGGCAAGCTCCTCACCTATGTCGGCAAGATCCTCACGCCGTTTTTTCTGCTCTTTCTCGGCGTGTTGGTCATTGCCGCGCTGCTCGGCTTCGCCATTGGACTGGCCATCCACCTGGCACGCGGCAGGAAAACAGCGTAAGCATCACACAATAAAGAAAGCGTCCGGCCAAAACCGGACGCTTTCTTATTTTTTATGTGCTGTCGGAGTCTGTCTCCGCCCGCTCCCACGGCAACCGGAGCTTCTGGATCAGTCCGATGAGTTGGCCGGAGATGAGCACCGTCAGCACCGAATAGGCAATGCGGCGCAGCGGAATATAACTCAGCGATGCGCCGAGCACAACAAAATCCGTGAGCAGATACACCCACTGGATCTCCCAGCCGGTAACATGTGCGATGCACATGGCCAGCGCATCGTCTCCGCCTGAGGCCCCGCCGGCGCGCACGCACAATCCCGCGCCCACGCCGACAAAAAGCGCGCCGGCCACGGACGCTGCAAGCGGCATGCCGGCGAGTTCCGGCCAGAGCGGCGGAAAAAGCTCAAAGACCTTATAGGCGGCGGAAAAGCCAACTGTCGCAATGAGCGAATAGGCGATAAAGCTTCTGCCGAGCAGCTTCCATCCCCAGATATAGCAGAGCAGATTCATCACAAATCCGGAAAATGCAGGCGAGATGGAAAACCAATGATCCAGCAGCAGCGTCGCACCGAGCACGCCGCCCTCCGTAATGCCGGAAAACGAATGGACATGATAGAGCCCGAAGGCAAGAACCGCGCTGGAAAGAAACGCCGTTATACAGCGCCAGCGCTCCAGCGCACCCAGCGTTTCACATATACGCCGCCAAAGTCCGCGTAAAGACGGGAGTAACAAAATAAAACCTCGCAATCTGTCGTTGATTTAAAAGGGACCGCGACGCGGCTCCTTCTGCGCAGGGTACGGGGATTTTCTGTATCAGATGCTTCAGAATTTGCCGCCGGAGTGCGAATAGCCGCCGGAATTGACCGTCGTTCCGCCGTGGAAGCCGCTGCCCCCGCCGCCTTTCGGCCCCGATTCCGTCCGGATAGGCGTGCGAACCTCGGTGGTGTGGGTAAAGCGGTCCTCCCGCGCGGTCACATGTGCACCGCCATCGAGTGCATAGCGTGCCGCGCCGCTCGCGCGGCTGACGCTTTTAAGCTGGCGCTTATAAATGCCGCAGACAATGAACGCGGCAAGCAGGCCGACGGGCATACCGATGAGCAGGCCACTCCCCAGCTTTTCGCCGAAGGTCAGCGGTTCCTCCGGCTCCACGTCGATGGGCGTACCGTTGGCATTGGCCTCCAGATAGCGGCCGCACGCGTCGATGTAATCGGCAAAGCCGCCGTACCAATCATCCTCCCGGAAGTTATCCAGAAATTCATCCTGCAAAAGATATTTGCCATAGTCGGTAAAGGCGGCGTTCCCGATCTCCCCATGCGCTGTCAGCTCAAAATCGCGGTCCGCCATGCTCAGCGCGAGCATGATGCCGTCGCTGTCAAGCTCCAGCGCTTCCCACGCATACTCGGAGAAGGCGGCCATGCCGCTCTCCCCATTCGCATTGACGGCGCAGGGATCGATATAGTCTGCCATGTCACCGACCGCGACGATATACACGACGCAGCCGTATTCTTCACTCACAGCCGCCGCGGCGTCGTTGAGCGCACCGCACTCCTCCGCGGACAGGATGCCCGCTTCGTCAACAACATACACGCCCGCGTCCACAGCATACGTCTGCGCGACGGCGGTCACATGCAGCGTCAGGACAAGGAGAAGGGCAAAAAGCGGTGATGCGAATTTCTTCATCGTCTCCCCCTCCCTTACAAAAGCAGCACGCATGCCGCGCTCACAGCCGCCGCAACTCCGGCGGCAATGCCGCCGAAATACTTCCAGTAGCGGCTCCGGTCAAACGGCAGATCACCGACAAGCTTTCCCGACTGGCCGTTCATGGCGAAAAGAAAGTTCCGGCCGTTCCACCTCGTCGAGAGCAGCCACACCGGCATAAGTGCGTAATGCACCTTTCCGCGCCGGAGCCTGACATCTTTCTGCTCCACCGTGCACGAGGTGTAATTCGCGCGGGCATCCTGCTCCATCAGCTCTGCCGCCGTCTCTTCGCAGCGCCGGTCGGCACGCGCGGCGCACTCCTCCGCCGAAACATCGTACTTGTCGGCAAAAAAGCCCGGCAGATACGCGGTAGAAAACGGCTTGAGCGACGCATAGTCAAACGGCTCGATGGCGTCCATATAATCGTCCGGCATTTTGCTCGACGCATCCACCGGCACGCGCTCAAAGCGCACCGTGCCCGCGCGGCGGATGGCATAATGATTCGTAACGGTCACATTTTCGCGCGCTGTGCTGTAAGCGCTGACCTTTTGCTTATGTGTGATAAAGAAGTAATAGAAGTGTAAAAATTTTGCCTTTCCTATCCGATACTCAGCTCTGGTATCGAATAGGGCGGGCGGTCATTCGGGCAAGTCCACTTTGCCGACGAAAGAATAGTAAAT
>JAXYYF010000158.1:0-2643 GCA_037419475.1 bacterium | reverse complement strand
TTGGAAACCTATCAGATGATCGAGCGGAGCATCATCAAAAAATACCGGGATGAACTGTGGAAGCCATTTGTCTACGCCGTGAAGAAATATGATCTCGTTCAGGCCGGAGACAAAATTGCCGTGTGCATCTCCAACGGCAAGGACTCCATGCTCATGGCCAAGCTGATGTAGGAACTGCACCGCCACAGCGATGTTCCCTTCGAGTTGGTGTTTCTCGTTATGGATCCCGGCTACAACGCTATCAACCGCCAGCGCACCGGGAGCAACGCGGCCCTGCTCCACATCCCCATCACCGTGTTTGAGACCAATATCTTCGAGACGGCCAACAGCACGGATAAGTCTTCCTGCTACCTCTGCGCCCGCATGCGGCGCGACCATCTTTACAGCAAGGCCAAGGAGCTGGGCTGCAACAAGATCGCACTGGGGCATCACTTCAATGACGTCATCGAGACCGCAGTCATGGGTATGTTCTACGGTTCACAGCTTCAGGCCATGCTGTCCAAGCTCCACAGCGACAACTTCGAGGGCATGGAGCTCATCCGGCCCATGTACTGCATCCATGAGGAAAACATCATCGCATGGCGGCAATACAACCAGCTGGAGTTCATCCAGTGCGCCTGCCGCTTCATGGAGAACTGCGCCATCTGCGACAACGGCGGGGGAGGCTCGAAGCGGCAGGAGATCAAGACCCTGCTGCGTCGGTTGAAGCGGGATAATCCCAACATTGAAAAATCCATCTTCAACAGCATCCACACGGTTGCGCTTGACACCTTTCCGGGATACAAGGCGGAAGGGGAGGTGCACTCCTTTTTGGAACGCTACGATACATAAATGCTGACGCCGCGGCTGAACGGCAATGAAGTGCATCGGCATGGATAACACATGAGCGGGTATCCGGGACAAACACCGGATACCCGCTCCTTTATATAAGGTGCAGTTTAAATCACATAGTCATACCCAGCTGAATCGCTGTGCATCAGGTCGGCTAACGTGTAATGATCCAGATAGTCATTGATGGCCTTGTCCAGCCCCCTCCACAGGGAAAGCGTCCGGCATTCAGCTGCCCGGGGACAGGCGTCGGAGCCGGGCTCAAGACAGGACACGGGCGCCATGGAATCCTCTGTGGCCCGCAAAATGCTTCCCACCGTATACTGCTCCGGAGCTTTTGTCAGCTGGTAGCCGCCGCCCTTTCCGCGCAGTCCGCTCAGCAGTTTTGCCTTCACCAGAAGCTTGATGATGCTCTCCAGATATTTTTCCGAGATGTTCTGCCGCTCCGCGATGATCTTCAGCGGAATAAAGCCGTCGGTCTGATGTTCGGCCAAATCGATCATGACACGAAGTGCGTAGCGTCCTTTGGTTGAAATCAGCATGTTTTCTCCTCCCTTGAAGTAAAACCTATTATACAGCTGGGAAATGGGTAAATCAATAAAAATTTTTTAGATAGGCTCTTGACAAATGCAAAAAGAGGAAGTATAATCCATATAAACCTATGAGAAAGGTTGGTAATAAAAATGAGCTTTAATCAGGTTCTTCGATGTTGCCGCTATCAGTGAGCAGGCACACAGATACCGGAACCCGAAATACAAATACCAACAAATTATAACATTATAAAAATAGCCGTTTAGGAGGAACATATTATGAGCAAGATTTATACGTCCGCTGACCAGCTGATCGGTAAGACCCCGCTGCTGGAGCTGGTTCACATTGAGCAGGCCGAGGGCCTGGAAGCCAAGGTGCTTGGCAAGCTGGAATACTTCAACCCCGCCGGCAGCGTGAAAGACCGTATTGCCAAGGCCATGATCGACGACGCGGAGCAGAAGGGGGCGCTCAAGCCCGGCTCTGTCATCATTGAGCCGACCTCGGGCAATACCGGTATCGGCCTTGCCTCTGTGGCCGCCGCACGCGGCTACCGCATTATCATTGTCATGCCGGAGACCATGAGCGTCGAGCGCCGTCAGCTGATGAAGGCCTACGGCGCGGAGCTGGTGCTGACTGAGGGCGCCAAGGGCATGAAGGGTGCGATCGCCAAGGCAGAGGAGCTGGCGAAAGAGATTCCGGACAGCTTTGTTCCCGGTCAGTTCGTCAATCCCGCTAACCCGTCCGCGCACAAGGCGACCACCGGCCCCGAGATTTGGGAGGACACCGACGGCAAGGTCGATATCTTTGTGGCAGGCGTCGGCACGGGCGGCACGGTCACCGGTGTCGGCGAGTACCTCAAGAGCCAGAATCCCAGCGTGAAGGTCGTGGCTGTGGAGCCTGCGTCCTCCCCGGTACTGAGCAAGGGTGTGGCCGGCAGCCACAAGATTCAGGGCATCGGCGCCGGCTTTGTTCCCGATGTGCTGGACACCAAGGTATACGATGAAATTATCACCGTGGAAAACGAGGATGCGTTTGCAACCGGCAAGCTGATCGGCAAGAAGGAGGGTGTGCTGGTAGGTATTTCCTCCGGTGCCGCCGTGTGGGCCGCCATCCAGCTGGCAAAGCGTCCGGAGAACAAGGGCAAGACCATTGTTGCCCTTCTGCCTGACACCGGCGACCGCTATCTTTCCACGCCACTGTTTGCAGACTGAAGAAAACCGTGTATTTGTAAAGGGGCTGTTAGAAAAGTCCCATCTTAACACAGTGGCCAGTGCTCCCGGCACT
>JAXYYF010000157.1:0-8213 GCA_037419475.1 bacterium | reverse complement strand
TTCGCTCCCGCATGGCAAGCACCGCGTCGCGCACATTCTCCACACCGTCGCCGGACTGGACAGTGGCAATCGTCTCGATGCCGTAAGCTTTGAGCTTATCAATAACAACCGGTGTGAACGTATCTTGAATGATGCCCTTTTTCACCTCATTGCCGGTGGTGACGATACAGGCGGTCTTTTTGACATAGGGCAGCAGCTCGAGCAGCGGCTCGCCGCCCGCGGCCTCCTCCGCCGCGCGGAGCTTTTCCTCTTCGATGACGAGTGGGATAACGCGCATTCCCGCAAGCTTATCGCCTTTACGTACAGGCGTATTCCCCTTGCGCGTGGCGATCATCACATCCTCCTGCGCGTTGACGGCGAGCAGCCGCTCGCTCTTCACGCGGAATAGTCCGTCGCACGCCGCCTTGAGCTCGATTTTGCCCTCCTTGACCTCGCTGCGCGCCATGTGTTCGTTCGCGCACAGCGCGAGCAGGCGCTCCGCCGCGTCGTTTTCATGCACCATGCCGGGCGTCATTTCATAGATGTAGAGGTTCTCCTTCCCCATGCTCAACAGCACCGGGATATCCTCCTCCGTCACAATATGCCCCTTGCGGAAGCGTGCGTCCTTGTATTCGTCCTTGATGATCTGCGTCAGATCGTGGCAGAGCACATGCCCCACCGCGTCCTGTGTTTTGATGAGCTTCATTTCAGCACCTCGATCTCGTCTCCGGCCTGCACGCGGCCTTCCTTCACCACAATGGCGAAGATGCCCTCTGTCGGCATGACGCATTTTCCTGTTGCTTTTTTGATCGCACAGTCATTGTGGCACTCCTTGCCGATCTGCGTGACCTCCAGTTCTGTCTCGCCGACACGCAGGCACGTGCCGACCGGCAGATGCTTGAGGTCAATGCCGCGCGTGTTGATATTTTCCGCAAAAATACCTGTGTCCAGCTCGATGGGGCACGCCGCGCGCATAGTGTCCACACTCTCCTCGGCCAGCAGACTCACCTGCCGGTGCCAGTCACCTGCATGGGCGTCACCCACAATGCCATGATGGCATTTGAGGTCGATATAGGGTACAGTATGCTTGCGCATGCCCTTTTTTTCACTGATGTTGACTGCCGTAACGACTGCCATTTCTTCACTTCCCCGCTTCATAAACACCGCTCTTGCCGCCCTCCTTATAAAGAAGGCGCACATCGGTGATGACCATGTCCCGCTGCACGGCCTTGCACATGTCGTACACCGTCAGCGCCGCGACGCTCGCCGCCGTCAGCGCCTCCATCTCCACGCCGGTCTCGCCGCAGCAGCGAACCTCGCTGAAAATACGCAGCGTCGTTTCCTCCAATTCAAAAGAGATATCCACCTTTGTGAGCAGCAGCGGATGGCACATTGGGATCAGTTCGCTGTTCTTCTTCGCAGCCATAACGCCTGCAACCTGAGCTACAGCAAGTACATCGCCTTTACCGATGGAGCCCTCCCGAACCTTATCCATCGTGGTCTTCGCCATATGAACCGCCGCCGCCGCGCGAGCCACGCGATAGGTCTGCGGCTTTTCGCTCACGTCCACCATGCGGGCGCGCCCCTGTTCATTAAAGTGCGTCAGCTCCATCGCTCATCCTCCGATCTCGTTCATCGCGCGATGCGTCTCCGTCACGCCCTCGGCGTTAAGATGGTGCCGCGCCGGCTTGGCCAAAATGCCCCGGCGGATGGCCTGCTCCAGCTCCGCACCGGAAAGGCCGCGCAGCGCGATCTCTGCGTCCGAATGAAGGCACGGCTTGAGCCGTCCATCCGCCGTGATGCGGATGCGGCTGCACGCACCGCAGAACTCATGGCTCAGCGGCGTGATAAGCCCCACCGTTCCTTTGCCGTCCGGCAGGCGGTATAGCGAAGCCACGCCCTCGTCCCCGACTTTTTTCAGCGCCGGACATTTTTCCAGCACCATTTGCGCAGAAAGACGGCTGCCATAGTCCGCGCCGACGCCCATCGGCATCCGCTCAATGAATCGAATCTGCCAAGGTCTTTGCCTTGTCAGCTCCACAAAATCAGCAAGTTCATCCTCATTCACGCCGCCGAGCAGCACGCAGTTGAGCTTCAAACGCGCAAAGCCCGCCGCCTGTGCCGCCTCGATGCCGCGCAGAACGTCCGCAAGCGTCCCCAACCGCGTGATCGCACGGAAGCGCTCGGGGCGAAGCGTGTCAAGGCTGATATTCAGGCGATCCACGCCAGCCGCTTTGAGCGGTGCAGCCAGTTCGGGAAGCAGACTGCCATTCGTCGTCAGGCATAGTTCCTCCACGCCGTCAAGCTCTCTGAGCATCCGGCAGAAGTCAACAATTCCCCGGCGCACCAGCGGCTCGCCGCCGGTCACGCGGATCTTCCTCACGCCGCATCGTACCGCGGCGGCCGCCATGTCGCGCAGCTCCTCAAGCGAGCAGACCTCGCTGTGCGCGTACTTTTCCACACCCTCTGCCGGCATACAGTACCTGCAGCGATAGTTGCATCGGTCTGTTACACTGATGCGCAGATATGTAATTTCTCTTGCGCAGCTATCCAGCATAATGCACCGCCGTGATCCTTATAAAGATATGGATATTGTACCAGATTCGTTTCCCGCTTTCAAATCAACCGTTCGGTATTATCGGAAAGTAATTTTATATTATCGCAATCTTGACATGTTCTCCTCTTTTCCGGTACAATAACTTCAATAGGTCAGAACAGACAGACACACAAGGGGGGCTTTTCATGCCGGACGGCAACATTATCCTTTCCGTCGCCAAAGCAATGGAGCTTTTGCAGCTTCTCGATTCCGCCGGCGAGCCAATGACGCTCACCGCCATCAGCGCGCAGTCCGGCCTGCCGAAAAGCACGGTTTTCGGTCTCCTGACGACCATGCGCAGCTACGATGTTGTCGCGCAGCGGGAGGATGGACGGTATACGCTCGGCCTGCGCCTGTTCGAGTACGGTTGCCGCGTGAGCAGCTTCTGGGACATTGCGGCGATCGCACGGCCCTATATGGAGCATCTGGCCGCCGAGGTCAATGCCTCTGCCATGCTCTCGATTCGCGAGAGCGGCCATGTCGTCACGCTCGATCAGGTCGAGGGCCGCGGAAATCTGCGCATTGTCTCCAACCTCGGCTCCCCTCTGCCGCTCCACTGCACCTCACAGGGTAAGGTCTTTCTCGCGCACATGGCATCGGGTGAAGCATCGAGCCTGCTCACCCATTCTGCACTCACATCCTTCACGCCGCACACGATTGCAGACGCCAAAGCCCTGCTTGCCGCGCTTCCGCGCATCCGCACGGACGGCTATGCGGTGGAGGACGGCGAGTACAAGATCGGTCTGCGCTCCGTTTCCGCTCCGGTCTACGACCGCGGCGGCACATTGCAGTACACCGTCGGCGTGATCGGCATGTTCCGTTCCGTCCGCAGCGAGGAATTTCGCCATGCGATCGAGGCCGTGACCGCCACCGGACGCATGATCTCCACCGCGCTCGGATATCAGGAAGCGCCGGATCGTCCGGCACGCTGACAAAAAGAGGCCTGCCTGAACGGCAGGTCTCTTTGTCTTTTCTTTCAATGTCCGCCGCCGTGGAGCATCTTCAGCCCATGCGAAAGCGTATCAATCACAGCGCCCAGATTCTCCCGCGCCGCCTTTTCCGAGCCCGGCAGATTGACGATCAGCGTATTCCCTCGCGTCCCCGCCGCCGCGCGGGAGAGCATGGCGCGCGGTGTGATCTTCAGGCTCCCGAAGAGCATCGCCTGCGGGATGGCCGGGATCTCCCGCACCAGAACATCGCGCGTCGCCTCCGGCGTCACGTCGCGCGGAGAAAGCCCTGTGCCGCCGGTGGTGATGACAAGGTCACACTTGAGTCCGTCTGCGCACTGGCACAGCGTCGAGGCGATCATCTCCCGCTCATCCGGCACGACCACTGTATAAATGACCTCATAATCTGCGTCTCGCAGCATTTCGCACACAGCCGGGCCGCTGGTGTCAACGCGCTGTCCGGTACTGCATCCATCGCTGACGGTAATGACCGCCGCCTTATACTGTTCCATGTTCTTCTCCTTACATCCAAATGGAAAATACCCGCAGAAGCGGCGCAAACATCCGGCGCAAAACGCCTCTGTGATTCCATTCCTCCATCGTCAGGGCATGGCTCTGCGTCAGGATACTGTCCATATCCTCCAGCAACTCCTCGACCGCCGGCGCGCCGTAGAGCATCACACCGCACTCATAGTGCAGCTCAAAGCTGCGGTAATCCATGTTGACCGAGCCGATGAACGCCGCCTCACGATCCACCATCACGCTCTTGGCGTGCAGGAATCCGGGTGTATAGCGGTATACCTTTACGCCGTGTGAAAGCAGCTCACCAAAGTGTGACTCCGCCACCAGATCCGCATACCAGTGATCCGGTGTGCCGGGCAGCATCAGCCGCACGTCCACCCCGCCGTCTCCGGCGATGCACAGAGCCCGCAGAATATTCTCGTCCGGTATGAAATAGGGCGTAGTGATATACAAGAACCGCCGCGCGTTGGAAATCATCTGAAGGAATACATCCTCCGCGGGATTGTCGGGATTGTTCTGCGGCCCATCCAGAAACGGCTGGCAGAAGCCCTCTGCGTACGGCATGGGATGCGGGCGGTAATAGTCCCGCTCCTCGTGCACTCTGCCGCCGAGAAAGTCCCACATCTGAAGAAAGCCGTCCGTCAGCCCCCATGCGCCCTCGCCCTCGAGCCTCACGCCGCTGTCCTTCCAGTAGCCGAAGCGGTCGATGAGATTGGCGTACTCGTCACCGATGTTCACGCCGCCGGTGTAGGCCGTGTCGCCGTCGATCACCGCGATCTTACGATGGTCGCGGTAGTTGAAGTAGAGCCGGTTGACATATTCATGCACAGGGTTAAACACGATGACTTCCGCGCCGCTGCCGCGCAAAACCTCCAGATTTTCCCCGGAAAAGCGCTTGATGCTGCCGAAGTCGTCAAATATGATCTTGACCTCCACGCCCCGCTCCGCACGCTCACAGAGGATGTCGCGCATCCTGTTCCAGACCTCCCCATCGGCAAGGATAAAGTATTCGAGAAAGATAAACCGCTCGGCATGGGCCATGCGCGTAAGGATATCCTCCAGCAGCGTCTTTCCCTCAGAGAAGTAAACTGCCCGCGTGTCCCGGCAGAGCAGAAACCCCCACCGTGAGAGATAGGCCGCCATGCGCGACCAGCCCGGCAGCGTCCGGCGCAGCTTCTCTTCACACGCTGCACTGCGCCGCCGCACGCTCTCCGGCTCGTCGGGCGGTGCCGGCGTGCGCTGCTGCACACGCTTGCGCTGTGTATCGCCGCCCCAGAGCAGATACAAAATCAGCCCCACCACCGGTACGAACAGGATCGGGATGATCCACGCCACGCGGTAGGAAAGGTCGCCCGGCCGGTTGAAAACGTACAGTGCCGCCGCCAGAGCAAGCAGCTCCAGCGCGCCGTAAACGGCCGCCATGTGCACCTTGAGATAGCGGGCAAGCAGCACCACAAAGGCCACCTGAACGAGCAGCAGCACCGCGACCAGCAAAATCCGCAGAGCCGCTGCAATGCGGCGCTCTCCCCTTTGCTGCATGCCTCTGCTTTTCATGGCCGCACTTCTCCTTCCGCCCTCTGTTTATTCCGCCACGCCGACGCTGTTCTGATTCAGCAGCTCCTGCTTAATGTCGTAGAGCTTCTGGCTGAGATCAACATTATACTTATGCGGGTTATCAAAGCGCTTGACCTCATCCCATAGCGTATCGACCTGCTCCGCACAGTAGCGGCGCACCTCTTCGAGCGAGGGCTGGTGATAGACGAGCTCTCCGTTTTTGAAGATCGGCATGAGCAGCTCACGCGCATGGAAATGGTAGACCTCCTTGCGCTTCCACGTCGCTTCGGGATCGAAAATCATGATCTTATCGCTGTCATCCACCGTCTCGTCATAGACGCAGATATAGTCCGCGATGGCTTTGCCCGTGTCGCGGCCGTAGAAGCGGTAGAGCTTCTTAAAGTGCGGCGTGGTGATCTTGCCGACATTTTCACTGATCTTAATTTTGGGGATAACGCTGCCCTTTTCATCCTCCACAGCCACAAGCTTATAAACGCAGCCGAATACCGGCTCGCTGCGCGCGGTGATGAGCCGCTCGCCCACGCCGAACGCGTCGATCTTCGCATCCTGCATCCACATATCGCGGATGATATACTCGTCAAGCGAGTTGGAAACGGTGATGGTCGCCGTCTCCCAGCCCGCATCGTCAAGCATTTTGCGCGCCTTGCGGGAGAGGTAGGCGATGTCGCCGCTGTCGAGACGGATGCCACACTTGGTTATACCCTTGGGCCGCAGCACTTCATTGAACGCGCGAATGGCGTTGGGAATACCGGAATGGAGCGTATCGTAGGTATCCACCAGCATGATGGCGTTTTCGGGATAAAGCTCACAATAGGTCTTGAAGGCTTCGTACTCCGTGTCAAACATCTGCACCCACGCGTGTGCCATCGTTCCCATTGCCGGCACACCGTACACCTCGTCCGTGACGGTGCAGGCCGTTCCGATGCAGCCGCCGATGTAGGCTGCGCGGGCACCGGTAATTGCCGCCGCCGTGCCCTGCGCGCGGCGGGAGCCAAACTCCATCACGCCGCGGCCCTTGGCCGCGCGGGCGATACGGTTGGCCTTGGTGGCGATCAGGCTCTGGTGGTTGACGGTCAGCAGCGCAAAGGTCTCCACCAGCTGCGCCTCAATGGCAGGGGCGCGCACAACGACCATCGGCTCCTTGGGGAACACCGGCGTGCCTTCCGGCACGGCGTAGATATCGCCGGTGAAGCGGAAGGTGCGCAGATACTCCAGAAACTCCTCACAAAAAATGCCCTTGCCGCGCAGATAGGCAATATCCTGCTCGTCAAAGTGCAGGTTCTCAATGTATTCGATCAGCTGCTCAAGCCCCGCCGCGATGGCATAGCCGCCGCCGTCGGGTACCGAACGGAAATATACGTCAAAATAGGTGATGCGGTCTTTGAAGCCGGTCTGGAAATAGCCGTTGCCCATGGTCAGCTCATAAAAATCACAGAGCATGGTCATGTTCAGTTTTTCATCCGTTCTCATACGAGCACCTCTATAATATTGGCCGCAGCATATCCTGCCACGGCCTTATGATTTCCTTATTATAGTCTGTTTTTTCCTATAAAGCAAGGCTTTTGCTTGACTTTGCCCTGCAAGTCTCCTATGATATGCATGAATTTACTTCATTGGAGGAAGCTTGACTATGGGCGTAATACTCGGGATCGACATTGGCGGCAGCAGCACAAAGATCGTGGGGCTGCGCGAGGATGGGAGCATCATTGATATGCTGCGCGTAAAGGCGGAGGATCCCATCACGTCGCTCTACGGCGCACTTGGCAACTTCCTCAAAACGCACGGCCTCAAGCTTGCCGACGTTGGGCATCTCGCGCTCACAGGCGTGGGCGCATCGTATGTCGACGGCGACATCTTCGGCATCCGGACGGTTCGCGTCGAGGAATTCCCCTCCGTCGCCGTGGGCGGGCTCGCCCTCTCCGGCCGCGAGCACGCGGTCGTGGTGAGCATGGGCACCGGCACCTCTTTTCTCTGGGCAGAAAAGGGAAAGGAGATCCGCCACATCATCGGCAGCGGCATCGGCGGCGGCACGCTCTCAGGACTCAGTGAGCTCATCACCGGCGTGCACCAGTACGCCCTGATCCGCAAGCTGTGTCAGGACGGCGATCTCGCCAACATCGACCTCACCATCGGCGATATGTCCATGGGCCGGGTCGGTACGCTCCCACCCGAGGCGACAGCGGCAAACTTTGCCAAGCTGGCCGAGGACGCCTCCTCCGCCGACAAGATGCGCGGGCTGGTAAATCTCGTCCTTCAGGCCATCGGCACCATGTCCGTCCTCGCCTGTCAGAACTGCGGCACGAACACGGTCATCCTCACCGGTGCGCTCACAATGCTCCCGCCCGCGCGTGAAACCTTTGACCTGTTCACGCGGCTCTACGGCGTGGAATATATTATCCCCGAGAACGCGACCTTTGCAACGGCGATCGGCGCCGCGCTCTACAGCATGTGCGCGAACATCTGAACCTATCCGCACCGGTACGGCGGCTGCTGTACGCTGCGGGCGAAAATTTTTGGAAATTTGTCAAATAGTTCTTGACAAATGGGAACGCGCTGGTATAATAACACTTGTTCGTCAAACGAACATAGCGGGT
>JAXYYF010000156.1:0-4430 GCA_037419475.1 bacterium | reverse complement strand
AAAGCCCAATGTAAGTATCTCGGTCAAGCGTTTTTTAGATCAATGCGGTCATACCAAAGCAGAGGAAGCCGAAACATACCAGCAGGAGATTATTGCCTCGCTCGGAGATATTGCTCCGTACATCGAAGCAGTCGAGGCTCAAATAGCGCACCGCTTCGCCGGTACCCGGAAAGAACAGCTGCAAGCCCTGATATGCGGAAAATATGAATTAGCCAGTCTGTGCCGGCATATTCGCACGGTTTTTGGAATAAAAAAGCTCAGTGATGCGGATTTTCAAAGGCAGATGATCCTGCTCTTTGATCTTGCACCGCTTGCCTTCCTGCGAGACTTCATTCAAGCGCAAATGCGTCATGCAGAGGTGCCGGGCGAAGGAATCGCATAGCCTAAAGGAAACACGGAAAAGGCCCGGCTGAGACTGGGCCTTTTATAAACCGAAAGCTGCGGCAAAACGCTTTTGCCGCAGCTCCTTTTTTATGAACGACTGCCGGTCAGCAGTCCCTGCATCAGCTTCTTCTCCGCCTCGCTCAGTCTCGGGTAGTCCCTCAGTACGGCGTCCAACTTCTCGCCCGCATCCACACGGCGTTTGACCACGCGAAGCAAAAGCTTCCGTCTCAGCGTCATTCGTCCTCACCTCCGTACAACAGCTCCGCCACAAGCTCCTCCAGCTCCTCGATGCGCGTTTTATCATCCGGATGCGCCGCGTGCCAATCCGCCCGCAGCGTTTCCGAGCAGTCCGCCTTGCTGCTTAGCTCGCAGTCTGCCGCAAGCGGAGAATAGACGATGGGATTTCCCTCCGCGTTTTTTGCCGTCACGCTGTCCGCCGTGTAGTTCTGCACATTTTCGATGGTCAGTATGGGAACTTCCGTCCCGATCCGATATAGATAAAGTGTCATTATCCATCCCTCCTTAGATCAGCGTGCCGTTAGCTTTTGCGATGATACCGCCGTTGTGGATATTTGTCGCCGCGCCTAATGTATCCGGCGTGTTCTCTCCTAACAAAATGATACCTCCGCGATAAACATATGCTCCGTTCGTATTGTTGGCGTAAGTAACAGCAGGATTGTTGAACACAACCACTCTGCCATTCGCACACGACTGAACCACTGTATTGCAATCGCTGATCGGACAGTTCACTACGCAGATCGAGGAGGAAATGTAACCCTCCACACCGTAACATATACCATTCCCAACAAAAGAACATCTTTCCACCCAAAGATGGCGATTGATCGTAGCATATAGCAGACTGTCTTGATGCAGTCCGGTCGCCGGTGCCTGAAAAGCCATATCGAACAGTTCCATGAAAACCGAACAGCGATCGATGGTCATGTTCCCCGTCAGCGTACAGCCGTCCTTTCCGGATATCGTCAGACGACCGCTTCCATAGAACCCATAAACCGTGATATTTCCCGTCCAGCTTCCGGTGACCTTGATCGTGAGGTCTTCGGTCAGCAGTCTCGGCAGACTGTCAAGATAGTTCTGCAGAGCCGAAAGCTCGATCGTTACCGAACGACTCGGCACGCTCACCGCCAACACCTTGCCGCGCGTAGGTGCAAGGTCCTCGTCGGTAAGCAGTCCCGCAGGGGAGCAGGTAACCGTCACACCGTCCTCGCCCACGCTCTCATGCAGATAAAAGCGGTATACGCTTTCGCCGCCCGATGAGACCGTCCTCGTCTCGTCAAGACGGAACACCTGATAAAGAATTTCCCCCTCGTCGGGGTCTGAGGCGTACACGCCCAGTTCGGTAAGCACATAGGACGCAGAGGCGTCCGTCTCCGACAGTGTTACAGGAAGCGTCGCAGTCTGACCGCTGACCTCCGCCGTTCCAACGGTCAGGGTCTGTTTTTCCTCCGCAAGGGCCAAAGCGTTTGCCGCCGTTGTACCGCCGCCCGCTGTGACCTTAGTCACGGTCAGCTTTGTCCCGGCGGAGACCTTTGCCGCTAAGACAAGCCCCTTTTCCGTATAGTAGCCCTGTAAATTCAACCTGCTTTCCTCCTTATCGAATGCGCTGAATGCCGCGTTTGGGGCGCTGTGGCAGGGGAGCGGTCAGAGTGGGCGAGCGCTCAGGCAGCCGCTTTTTGATGTCCTCCGTCAGACTTGCCTGATATGCCGTGCAGAACTCCTGCACACGCCGGTCCGTGTCCGCGTCATCCGTGCCGACGAGCAGCGCGGCGAAACCGACGCTCACCCCCGCCGTGCTGAGCGCCGTCCTCGCGCGCTCCGTCTGCTCGCGGCTATGTTTTTCGGCGCGCAGCGCCTCCAATTCTTTCTTTTCCTCTTCTGTCATATCCTTCTCCTTTTCATCTGTTGGTTTGGTCGCTCTCTGCCGCCTTGCGGCGCAGCTCCTCCTGCACGTCCGTCACCCACGGCAGATTTTCCAAAATCGTCTGCGCGGACAGTACCGGGGAGAGCGAGAGCAGCGTTTCCGCAAGGGCCGAATTATCCTGCGGCAGGTTCTTATAAAATGTCGCCATGCCGCCCGTGAGGTCGATGTTCCGCCCCATGAGTCGCTCGCCCGCCGTCAGCACGGCGAGCAGGCCGCGCAGGCCATCTGTAAAGGTGCGCTCCTTTGCAGCGCGCACCTGCTCGATGCCCCATAGCTTATACTGCAGCGCCACGCCGGAGCTGTTGCCCGCAAAATGCTCGTCGCACAGGTCCGGCGTCATGGACAGCTGCAAAATGCTGCGGCGCAGGTTCGTTTCCAGTTGACCGAGCGCCTCATGGTTGAGGTTTTTCACCACGAACTCCGCGCGCCCGCCCTCGCTGAGGGAAAGAATGCGGGTGCGGTTGGCGTTATCGATGTCCTTCTGTGTCGTACCCTGCATTCCATAGAGCGCCAAAAAGGCATTGGCGACCGACTGCATGTCGTCCAGCGCGCCGGAGAGCAGCACATTGTACGCATCCACCAGTCCCGTCACCATCTCAAAGTCGCCCATGCCCTGACAGTTGTTGTAGAAGGACAGCAGGGGAATGGTGTGCAGCAGATTTTCCTCCGCTGTGCCGAGCGTCACGCCGGTTCCGTCCCACACAAACGGGATGAGCCGTTCGGCCGTGTACAGCACGCCGCGCGTTTCGCCCTTACCGCCCGCAAGCAGCCGCACGGCAGCGAGCAGGGGAGATCCCGCCTCACCGGAACGAATGGCAAAGCAGTCGCAGGGGTCGCAGCGGCAGACCCGCACGCCGCTGCGCTCCGCCCACACGAGTGCAAAGCCTGCGCCGCAAATGCTCAGGTCGCGCCCGAGGTCAAAGTAGAGGTGCGGCAGGTCGAGATCTCGGCTCAGCGCCGCGTATCGCTCGCCCGCCGCAGCCTCGCCGTAGGCGAGGGCAGGGGGGATGCCGAGAAAGTATCCCGTGTGTACCTCCGTGATGTAGCGTGGGAACGGCGCGCGCAGCAGATTGTTGGGACGGCCCCGCACGGCTTCGCCCTTGTTCACCGGCTGCTCGCCACGGTAGTAGTCGTAGAGCCGCTGCCGATCCGGGCGCACCGTCCGCAGAAACTCTCCCACCGCCGCGCCCAGCATTTCCGCGTCCGGAACGCCGGGACAGATGATGTCCTGTTTCAAAGAAAAAGTCCTCCTTCATTGAAGTCTATACTTCAAGTGTAGGAGGATTTTCCGCGCCGTTCCTCTGTCGCCGTTCACAGTCTTCCGACCGCTCGGACAAAACTCACATGAGGCAAAACAGAAGCACCTATAGCCGCAAGCTACAGGTGCTTTTGCATTTTGGGGATCGTCAGGTCGTGAACAGCGTCTCCGCAAAGCGCCGGTCATCGTCTATGCAGCCGTTCAGGACAACGATCTTGTCAAAGAACGCCTGCGTTTCCTCATTCAGCTCCACCGGCACGAGCGCGGAGGCATTATGGGCCTGCAAGGTGTTATAATAATCCGTCAGTTTTGGCAGCAGCGTCTCACGCTGTGTCAGCAGAGGACTCGATGCACCGTTGTCGAAAAACGCGGCTTGAAGCATTGCTGCGCAGGCATTCCATGTGTCCGCGTTCGACGCCGAATACATCGCGCCGAGAATGGCCTCATCGACCGCCTCGCCGTACTGCTCCGTCCGCAGATAATAGTCCACCAGATAGCGCGGAATGGTGTTGCTCTGCACCTTAGAGAGCTGCGCAGCATACTCGTCCGCCTGTTCACGGTAATCCTCCGGATATTCCATCTCCAGTGAATTCACCACATAGGAGAGCATCATGTCGTTCCGTTCATAAAGGTCGAGCTTTGCCGCCGCGCTGAGGTTATAGAGAAACTCATCCCCATCCGCGACCGGCGCGTCTGCCTTCGACACCGCATAGAGGTTGCCGCACAGCGTCAGCACCACGACCACGGTAAAGCCGATGCCAATATTCCGCGTCAGCAGGGAGGGGGCAAGCCTTTTCGCCTGCTTTTTCTTCTTTCTTCCGTTCTCCTCCGCCGCGGCAGCTTTTTCCG
>JAXYYF010000155.1:0-3002 GCA_037419475.1 bacterium | reverse complement strand
GACCTTCAAAATCTCCGTGGGGCAGGACTTCGCTTCCTTCGGATAATAAAGGGCGCGGCTGTCATCTCGAAGCTGGGCGCACATGGCGTCCTCGTCGATGACCAGAGCGGAGAGCCAGTAGTTGGGCACGGTACCAGCCACGATGGGATTCATCGTCACCGGCAGGTCCCGCAGACCCTCGTGATAGCGCTGGTAAATGGCCTTTTTCTGGGCGATATGCTCCTCTAAGTGCGGATACTGGCCTCGCACCACGCCCGCGACGACATTACTCATGCGGTAGTTGTAGCCCACCTCCTCGTGCTGATACCACGCGGCGTTTTCCCGGGCCTGGGTTGCCCACTTCCGGGCGCGGTTGGCGTCCTCAAGGGAGTTGGTCAGAAGGCAGCCGCCGGCAGAGCCGGTGATGATCTTGTTGCCGTTGTAGGAGATGGCGGCGTAGTCTCCGAAGCTGCCGCACTGCTTGCCGTTGACGGTGGCGCCCATGGCCTCGGCGGCGTCCTCGATGAGCAGCGCGCCGTGTTTTTCGCAGATGCGCTTGATCTCCTCCACCTTGGCGGGGAAGCCGTAGAGGTGGGCCATGACCACCAGCTTCACCTCGGGATAGAGCGCAAACGCCTTCTCCAGCGCGATGGGGTCCATGTTCCAGCTGTCCGCCTCGGTGTCGATAAAGACGGGGATGCCGCCCTCGTAGACCACGGGGTTCAGCGTGGCGTCAAAGGTCATGTCTGAGCAGAACACACGCCTCCCCTCAAGGGCGCCGTGGCTGATGGGGGGCTTGCCGTAGAGCCGCTCCCCTGCCAGCTTCACGCACAGGTGCAGAGCGGCGGTGCAGCAGGAGAGGCCGACCGCATAACCGACCTCCGCCTTTTCGGCGGCGATGTGCTCGACCTCGTTGATATTCTCGCCGACGGTGCTCATCCAGTTGGTGTCATAGGCGCGGCGGACATACTCCATCTCTTCGCCGTGCATGGTGGGCGTAGCGAGCCAGACCTTTTCGGCAAAGGGGTGAAATTGATCGTATGCGGTGAATGCCATAGGGCCACTTCCTTCAAATGAATTGAGTTCTCTGCAAATATCTCAGGAACAGGCAGGTTCCTGTTCGGGAATTTCCACGGTCTCGCCCTGCGTCCGGTTGACCTCCTCCGGCTCGTGGAAGGTGGGCACAACACGGTGCAGCACCTCCCGGATACAGGAGACGTCCTCCGTCCGCATGGTTTTTTCCAGCGCGTCATTCAATAACGTCAGCTTACGTTCCAGCTCTTCCGGCGTCACCGGGGGCTGGTGCTCCACGAAGATCATGCCGTTGCCGGTTTTTTCCAGATTCCGGCTGGCGATCAGCAGTTCCTCATAGAGCTTCTCGCCGGGGCGCAGGCCGGTCTCCACGATCTCGATGTCCCGGTACGGTTCGTAGCCGGACAGTCGGATCATGTTCTCCGCCAGTTCCAGGATCTTCACCGGACGGCCCATGTCCAGCACGAACAGCTCGTTCTGCTTGGCCATGGCTCCCGCCTCCAGCACCAGCTGGGCGGCCTCGGGAATGGTCATAAAATACCGGATGATGCGCTTGTCCGTCACGGTGACGGGGCCGCCCGCCGCGATTTGGCGGCGGAACAGGGGCACCACGGAGCCGTTGGAGCCAAGCACATTGCCGAAGCGCACCGCGGCGAAGGTGGTCTGGGAGCACCCGGCCATGGACTGCACCACCATTTCGCACAGGCGCTTGCTGGCGCCCATAACGGAGGTGGGGTTCACGGCCTTATCCGTGGAGATCAGGATGAACTTTCTGACGCCGTGGGCGTCCGCCGCCCGGACGGTGTTCAGCGTGCCGAACACATTGTTGCGGATGGCCTCCTGCGGACTGGTCTCCATCAGGGGAACGTGCTTATGGGCGGCGGCGTGGAACACCACGTCGGGCTTGTAGGTATCAAACAGCAGTTCCAGCCGCCGGGGGTCCCGGACAGAACCGATCTCCACGCTGAGAGGCAGTTCCCTGCCGTACTGATACAGCAGCTCCTGCTGGATGTCGTAAGCGTTGTTTTCGTAAATGTCGAAGATGACTAACCGCTTGGGATGATGCTTGACGATTTGGCGGCACAGCTCGCTGCCGATGGAGCCGCCGCCACCGGTGACCAGCACAGTACGACCGGACAGCAGACCCTCCACGGCGGAAATATCCAGCTCAATGGTATCACGGCCCAGCAGATCCCGCAGCTGCTGGCGAATGGGCTTCCGGTCGATCAGTTCCAGCGTGCTGGGCAGCGTGGAAACTCTGATGCTCCGATCCGTCAGTTGCCGCAGGATCTCCCTGCGGTGGAGATCGTCCATGGAGGGGATGGCGAAAATGGCATCGTGGATGTCCATGGCCCGCATACGGGACAGCGCCTCCGAGATCGTTCCGCTGACCGGCACACCCCGGACGCGCTTGTTGACCTTCCCCGGGTCGTCGTCGAAAAAGCACTGGACGGTGTAGCGGCTGTTGGGGTTGTGCTGGATCTCGTTGAGCAGCTGCACGCCAGCCGAACCGGCACCGATGATGGCCACGGGGATCGTACCCGTCTGCCGACTGCGCAGTACATGGGCGCGATAGCTGCGGTAGCCGAAGCGCACCACCAGCATTTCCAGCACCCACAAACTGGCGATGGCAGCCAGCAGAACAAAAGAGATGGTCCCAATGCCGCTCAACCGGGCGATGATCTCATAAACTGTAAAGCCGCAGAATGCCGAGGCAATCAGCATGAGATACTCCCGGCTCTCGGCATACCGCCATAAGCTGTCATAGGTCTTGAACACAAGCTGGGCGATAACGGTGCACCCATACAGCAGCAGCACATTTTTCGGGAAGCTGCCCTTGGCGCCCACCTCGGTATAGGGCAGCAGCACCGTGATGAACTTGTAGCCTGCCACTGCCACCGCGAACAAAAACGCATCGCAGAGGAACAGCAGCTGTCTCCGAAATCGGCTCATATAGGAACTCCTTCACCGGCGGACCGGTGTGTTTTTCT
>JAXYYF010000154.1:0-8272 GCA_037419475.1 bacterium | reverse complement strand
CATGGCCATTTTTTCCAGCTGTATTCCCGACCACTGCCGGACGGCGCTGGCCGTCCATCATCTTGAGCCGTACTTCGACCAGCTGGTCTTCGCACAGGAGCTCGGCATGGACAAGGGCGATCCCGCATCCTTTCGCAAGCTGCTTGAGCTGCTGAATGTTTCGGCCGAAGAATGCACCTTCTTCGATGACTCTGTCAAATCCTGCCGCAGTGCAAAATCCGTCGGCATGACAGTCATCGGTGTGTATGATCCGCTCTTTCACGATCTCCGCGATGAAATGCGCTCTGTCTGCGACCGGTATATTGAAAACTTTCAGGAAATGCTGTAAAGTATTTTCACTTTATTATATCAGTTTTGATTGAAAGAAGGCACACGGAATGCTTCCGTGTGCCTTCTTTTTTACTTCTTCGTCATATGCACGCCTGCGGTCTTGAGCATCAGCTTCTTTGTGCCGACCTGCTCAAACGCGACCTCAAGCAGTGCGTCGCCGCCCATCGGCGTAACCGATATGACCATACCGTCGCCAAAGGTCTTATGATTCACCTGATCGCCCGCCGCAAGCTGTAAAGTCAATTTACTTACCTGTTTCTTTTCCGCAGCGCTCGGCACGCTCTTCGTGCGAGTCTGATGCGCCGGTGCCCCGGAAAAGCCATCCGCCGCGCTGCGGCTGCCATAGCCGCCGTATCCGCCGAAGCCGGAGGAGCGGCCAAAGCTTCCATAGCCATCGGCATAATCCTCATCAAAGCGGCTGTGCCGCTCCGCCGAGGGCTTCGAGAGCCAGTTGATATTCTCCTCCGGAATCTCATTGAGGAAACGTGACGGCGCGTTCGGCGTCGTGCGGCCGAAGAGCATGCGCTGGCGCGCGTTGGTAAGCGTCAGTTTTTCTTTCGCGCGTGTCATGGCGACATAGCATAGCCGGCGTTCCTCCTCCAGCTCCTCCTCGTCGCTGATAGCGCGGTTTCCCGGAAAGATCCCCTCCTCCATACCGACGACGTAAACACTCGGAAATTCCAGTCCCTTGGCACTATGCATGGTCATGAGCGTCACGCAGTTATCGCCAGACGTGCTGTCAAGGTCCGTATAGAGCGCGATCTCATTGAGGAAGCCCGCAAGCGTCGCATCCTCCGGCTCATTGCTCAGAAAAGCGACGATGTTGGACTTGAGCTCCTGCACATTCTCCAGCCGCCCGCGGCTTTCCATGTCGCCCTTTTCCTCCAGCGCACGAACATAGCCCGACTGCTCGCACACAAGATCGTAGAAGTCGGAGAGCTCCATCGAATCCGCCGCCTCGCGCAGCGCGTCGATCATCGCGGCGAATTTTTCCAGCTTTCCCGCCGCGTTTTTCAGCACCGGATAGTTCCCCGCCGTCCGCAGCACATCCATCATCGGCGTCCCCCGCTCCATCGACAGCTGCTGCACACGCTCGATGCTGGTGCCTCCGATGCCGCGCACCGGCGTATTGATGATGCGCCGCAGGCGCAGATCGTCCGATGGGTTGTTGATGAGCGCAAGGTAGGCCAGCATGTCCTTGACCTCGGCGCGCTCGAAGAACTTCATGCCGCCGACGACCTGATATGGGATCCCATTGCGCTTGAGCGCGTATTCCAGCGCGTTCGACTGTGCATTCATGCGGTAAAGAACGGCGTTATCACGCCAGTTCCGGCCGCGGCTGAAATCGGACATCATGCTGGAAACGACGTAGTTCGCCTCGTCCTGCTCGTTGAAGGCCGTCTTGACCGTCACCTTGTCGCCGCCGCCCGCATCGGTCCAAAGCGTTTTTCCCTTGCGCCCGACGTTATTTTTGATAACGGCATTCGCCGCGTCGAGAATATTCTGTGTCGAACGGTAATTCTGTTCCAGACGGATCGTGCGCGTGCCGCGGTACTCCTTTTCAAAGTTGAGGATGTTGGTGATATCCGCACCGCGGAAACGGTAAATGCTCTGGTCATCGTCGCCGACCACACAGATATTGTGGTGTCCGTCCGCAAGCAGACGCACCAGTTCGTACTGCATCCGGTTCGTATCCTGATACTCGTCGATGAGGATATAGCGAAACTTATGCTGATAGTATTCACGTACATCCGTTTCATTTTTCAGCAGCCGTACCGTGTGCAGAATCAGATCGTCAAAGTCCAGCGCGTTTGCCTCGCAGAGGATGCGGTCATAGCGCGCGTAGATTTTGGCAATGCGCTCACGCTTCCAGTCGCCGCTGCCCGCCCACTTTTTGGAAAACTCCTGCGGTGAGAGCAGCTCGTCCTTCGCCCGCGAAATGACTGAGAGCACGTCGCGCGGCGAAAAGGTCTTTTCGTCCAGATCCATCTCCTTGAGCACATCCTTCACCACGCGTTTGCAGTCGTCCGTATCGTAAATGGTGAAGTCGTTGGAAAAGCCGAGCTTATCAATGTCGCGGCGCAGGATGCGCACGCAGGCCGAGTGAAAGGTCAGCGCCCAGATATCACCCGCACCCGCGATGCCGAAAGCCTCCAAACGCTCGCGCAATTCCTTCGCCGCCTTGTTTGTGAACGTAACGGCCAGCACCTGCCACGGAGCCGGCGGTTCCACCGCGCACAGCCGGCACATCCGCCGGCGCTCATCCGCAGTCGGCTGCGCGGGATAGTTCTCCAGAAAGGCAAGCTCCTCCTCGCCCGCGCTGGCGGGTACTTCGCCGCAGTCGCTCCCCCGGCCATAGGTCAAAAGGTTTGCAATGCGGTTGATGAGCACGGTCGTTTTTCCGCTGCCCGCGCCCGCCAGCAGCAGCAGCGGTCCCTCTGTCGTCAGCACGCCGCGCTGCTGCTCCGGGTTGAGCCTTGCAAAATCCCGCGCAATGCATGCGCGCCGCGCTGCACAGAAGCGGGAAGAAAAATCATTCATCTGTTCCACCTGTTTTCGTAAATTTCTCTCTGATTTTACCGCATCTCTCCTCTCCGGTCAACCGTATTTCCCGCCTTTTTCCGAATAATAGAAAATTTGTTCGATTTTTGTTGACAAGTACATTTGTTCGATTTATAATACGCATAGAACAAAAGTTTTAGTTTTCAGGAGGACATCGAAATGGCTGCTTCCACTATGATCTTTGTGCTGCTCGGCATTACTGTGGTCACGACAAATCTGATGAAGGTCATCACCTATCTCGACCAGCCGCGTAATCGCTCTCGCCGCGTCCGCGCGCATTAAAATTGAAATGGAGCTTCTGGATAAGCTCGCCATCCTTGCCGACGCGGCAAAATACGACGCGGCCTGCACCTCTTCCGGTGCAAAGCGCGGCTTTGAGGCCGGCAGGATCGGCTGCACCTCTTCCGGCATCGCAGGCTGCTGTCACAGCTTCTCCGCTGATGGACGCTGCATCACGCTCTTAAAGGTTTTAATGACGAACCGCTGCGTCTACGACTGCAAGTACTGTGTCAACCGCTGCTCCAATGATACGCCCCGCGCCATGTTCACACCTGAAGAGCTGGCTGATCTGACGATCCAGTTCTACCGGCGGAACTATATCGAGGGGCTGTTTCTCTCCTCCGGTGTGCTGCGCTCGCCGGACTATACCACGGAACTGATGATTCGCGCACTGTCGATCCTGCGCAATGAGTACCGCTTCAATGGCTATATTCACGCCAAGGCAATCCCCGGTGCCTCGCCCGAGTTGGTCGAACGGCTTGGGATGCTCGCCGACCGTCTGAGCGTCAATATCGAATTGCCGAGCGAGGCGTCTTTGCGTGCTCTCGCGCCGAATAAAACGAAGGCCGCCGTGCTGCGTCCCATGCGCTTCATCTCCGAGCGCGGACAGGAAAACCGGCGCGAGCTGGTCAAATACCGGCACGCGCCGCGCTTTGCCCCGGCCGGCCAGAGCACACAGATGATCGTGGGAGCAACAAAAGAGAGCGACCGCCATATCCTGACGTTGACGCAATCGCTCTATGATGCCTACCATCTCAAGCGTGTTTTCTACTCGGCCTACGTCCCCGTGGTGGAAAATACGCTCCTGCCGTCTCTGGACACCAAGCCGCCCCTTCTGCGTGAGCACCGGCTCTACCAGGCGGACTGGCTGCTGCGGTTTTACGGCTTCCGCGCTGACGAGCTGCTTGATGAGAGCCAGCCGGACTTTGACCCACTGCTCGATCCAAAATGCTGTTGGGCCCTTCGGCATCCGTCGTTTTTTCCCGTTGAGGTCAACCGCGCGGACTACGAAGTGCTGCTTCGCGTTCCCGGCATCGGCGTAGTCAGCGCAAAACGCATCCTCACCGCGCGTCGCTGCGGCCCGCTTCATGATGAGGATCTGAAAAAGCTCGGCGTGGTCATGAAGCGGGCGCAGTATTTTCTCACATGTTCCGGGCACAGCACCGCACCGCTGCACCTTTCGCCGGACAGTGTCCGACGCAGCCTAACTGCGATGGAGCGCCCGATGCTTCCCGCTGGTCAGCCCGACCAGCTCTCCCTGTTTGAACCGGCATAAAAGGAGTTTATCATGGCATGGCGTGAGGTCATTTATGAATATGACGGGAGCTTTGCCGGATTGATGTGCTGTATTTATGAAAGCTACACGCACAAGGAGCGTCCAGTCATGATACGATGCACAGATAACTCGGAGTTTTCCCTGTACGAGACGCATACCATCGTCACAAATGAATCGCACGCGCACCGTGTGTACGACAGCTTTCGCCGCTACTCCCCCAAGGTCGGATCGTTTCTTCAGCGGGCGTATTTGACTTGTCTGGAAGAAAAGGAAATGGCAGTCTACCGCTTTGTCGTCAGGCTCTATCGGGACGGCAGGCCCTTGCTCCGCCGTCTTTCCGATGAGACTTACTATCCGCTGCTGCGGGCTGTGCGGCATTTAAACGGAGAGCTGGAGCAGTATCGGGGCTTTGTGCGTTTTTCCGACACCGGCGGCGTACTGACCGCAGAGATCGAGCCCAAAAATCGTGTTCTCCCCTTGCTGTGCGTGCATTTTTGCCAGCGCTGTCATGACGAGACCTTTTTTATCTACGACCGTACGCATCAGGAAGCTCTTTTTTATTCCGACGGAAAGTCTTCCATTCTCCCTCTTACCGCCTTCACGCCAGCGCCGCCTGACGAGGCCGAGCTGGGATACCGCCGCCTCTGGCGCTGCTTTTACGACACGGTTGCCATCCGCGAGCGCGAAAATCCGAAACTCCGCATGACGCATATGCCGAAGCGTTACTGGAACCTTTTGACCGAATTTCAGGACGAATCGGAACCTACGCTTCCTGTTCCATCGCCGCGCGCAAATGCTCCAGTGCCCGGCGCTCCAGCCGCGAGACCTGCACCTGCGATACCCCCAGCACCCGCGCCGACTGTTCCTGCGTCATTCCCCTGAAAAAGCGCAGCATAATCGTCAGGCGCTCCTTCTCCGGCAGCTCCTCGACCGCCGTGCGCAGAGAGATATGCTCGATCAGTCCGTCCTCCGGATTCTCCGTTCCCAGAAAGCTCTCAAGCGTTGCCCCATCCCCCATCTCCTTTTGGAGAGACTCCGGTGCCGCAGATGCAATATCCGCTTCCGCTATCTCTTCCACGCTCAAACCTGTCGCCTCTGCAAGTTCGGACAGCTTTGGGTCTCGACCGATCTGTGCGCGCAGGCGTTCCCGCGCATTGTAAACGCTCTGTGCTCTCTCCCGCATCGTGCGCCCGACCTTGACCGCGCCATCATCGCGCAGAAATCGGCGGATTTCGCCCGCAATCTTCGGAACCGCATAGGTTGAAAATTGTGTCCCATATGTAATGCTGAATCCCTTGACAGCTTTGATAAATCCAATGCATCCAAGCTGATACAGATCGTCCATGTCAATGCCGCGTCCACAGTACCGCCGCGCGACGCTCCAAATCAGGCCATTATTCTCCAACAGCATCTGCTCACCGGCCGCCCTGTCTCCGCGCTGTGCCGCTTCCAGCAGATTCAGCGTACTCTGCGTGTTCATACGCGGCCTGCGCGCTGTGCGATCCTGCGCCGCATTGTCACAACCGTTCCTTTTCCGGGTCTTGAGCGAACCTTGAGAGTATCCATAAAGCTCTCCATAATGGTAAAGCCCATTCCGCTGCGCTCTTCCCCGCCTGTCGTGAACATTGGTTCGCGCGCCTTTTCCACATTATCGATCCCGCGTCCCCAATCATGCACGCTGATCTCCAGTGTACTGTTGGTCAGGATCCGTGCACGCACAACAATTTTGCCGATGGTATCCGGATAGGCGTGAACGATCGCATTTGTCACCGCTTCGCTCACCGAGGTCTTGATATCGCCGAGTTCATCAAGCGTTGGATCGAGTTGGGCGGCAAAGGCTGCCACCGCACTTCTGGCAAAGCCCTCATTGACGCTTCGGCTTAAAAACTCCAGCTTTACATAATGATCGTTTCTCATGGTCTCCTCCTATATCATTGTAATAAGGCGCTTGATGCCTGCCGCTTCAAAGACCTTACCCGCCTGCGGCGGGATACCGCTCAATGTTACACTGCCGCCCAGTGCGGCCATTCGCCTTTTTGCACGCAGCACAACAGCGATTCCCGACGAATCCATAAAGGTTATACCCGAAAAGTCAAGCGTCAGCGACAGCGGCAGAGCTGCGTCCAGTGTATGCTCGATCTGCTCCATCGCGTCATGCGCGCCGTGATGATCCATCTCGCCGCGTAACATTATTTTCAGCTCTCGTCCGTTTGTTTTGGTCAACACTTCCATTCCATGTCCTCCCATTGGCCTGTTCCGGTTTCTTGTACCGTTCAGTATAGCTTGTCCGCACGCTGAGCATTGTCGCAACGTGTCGTCTGCTTCTGTATTTCTGCATTTTTTCTCCCTTCCCGGTTGTCTTTTCCCACACGGAAGGATATACTGGTCATACTTTGAATTTTCAGGAGGTTCCGCCATGCGCCGCAGCGATAGAGAAATTACAGATATTGGCGAAATTCGTTCTATTGTCAATGATTGTAAAGTAATACGACTTGCTATTCAGAGCGAGGATGTACCCTACATTGTGCCGCTCAATTTCGGTTTTTCCGATGGCAATGGTCATTTTACCTTCTACTGTCACTGCGCCCATGAAGGCCGTAAGCTCGCCCTCCTGCGGCGCAACCCGCGCGTCGGCTTTGAGATGGACTGCCGCGGTAAACTGGACGCAGCGGATCATCCCTGCGGCTACGGCTATTTCTATGCCTCTGTGATTGGTGCCGGAACAGTCGACTTTCCAGAGGGCGAAGAGAAGCTCTCTGCGCTTTCCGCGCTCATGCGCCACATGGCCGGACGGGAGGACGTCTTTACCGAAGAACAGTCCAGTAGCGTCACCGTGCTTGCCATTCGCGTCGAGACACTCAGTGCCAAGTCAAAGAAAATGATGTGATATTCCTGTTGCAGGGATGTTCCCTTGCACCGATTTGCAGCGTCTATCGTTCCGCCTAAAAAAGTACAAAAGCAGCGCGGACGATGATTCGTCCGCGCTGCTTTTGTACTCAGTTCAGCCGTTTTTTCTGCTCTCCTCCAGAACCTTCCAATAGCCCTGATAGTTCGCCTGCAAAAGCTCCGGCGTATTGAGACCGTATGGGCACTTCGACAAGCAGTGCCCGCAGTGTTTACACTGCTCAATCCGGCGCATCTTTTCCTGCCACTCCTCCGTGAGCCAGTCCTGCGCCGGCGCGCGGCGCAGCATCAGCAGAATGCGCGCACACTGGTTGATCTCGATGCCCGCCGGACACGGCATACAGTAGCCGCAGCCGCGGCAGAACTCTCCGCAGAGCTCCTTGCGGTCACGCTCAATCGCATCCTTCTGTACCTGCGTCAAAGTGCCGTCCTCACGAATAAACTGTAAAAACTGATCCAGCTCTTCCTCGCGCTGCACCCCCCAGATCGGCACAACATTGTCCTGCTCCGCCATCCATGCCGCGGCAGTCAGTCCGTCGCGCAGCAATCCGCCGGCCATGCCCTTCATGGCGATAAAGCCCATTCCTTGTCTGCGGCAGCCCTCGACCAGTGAAAGCTCCTGCTCGCCGGCCAAATAACTGAACGGAAATTGCAGCGAGGAGTACAAACCCGAATCGATTGCCTCATGTGCAACAGCCAAGCGGTGATTCGTGATGGAAATGTGGCGGATCTTTCCCTGCTTCTTTGCCTCAAGCGCCGCATCATACAGGCCATCCTCTCCGCCCGGCTTGGGGCAGAAAGCCGGGTTATGGAACTGGTAAATGTCAATGTAATCCGTTTTAAGCGTGCGCAGACTGGTCTCCAGATCGCGCCAGAAGCCCTCGGCGGTCTGCGCGCCGGTCTTGGTCGCCAGCACGATCC
>JAXYYF010000153.1:0-25706 GCA_037419475.1 bacterium | reverse complement strand
GGAGTAGGGTGTGTAAAAAGCGCCGCGGAGGTTCAAATCCTCTCTTCCGCGCCAAACCTCGGAAAACCTTGTGACACAAGGCTTCCGAGGTTTTTTCTGTCTTTTGACAAAAAATGTTTTTGCAACTTTTGAGATAGACCGTATAGAAGGCATTTTCATCGCCGCCTAATATCTTCCCCGTTTTGCTGGTTGACTTCTCGCTTAACTCTTGCAGTACCGGCGCAATAAACTCAGGGAAAACGATAGGGGTATCTTTCCTTTTCTTTGCCTTTTTCCCGCGGCCGTAAATTTCAAGCCAATTATAGTCAATCATATCGGCTTTGCACGCAAGCAATTCCCCTGGCATTATTGACGTGTAGATCATCAGCAGTATTCTGTGCACATTGATGTCCACTACGGCGTGGACGTCATGGAGGACGCTGGCCACGGTAGGCGTCGCCTGCATGGTGCTGCGGAGGAACTTGGTCTGGCCGGGAAAGTGGATGTGCGGCTCAAGCTGCGTAACTCGCCCTATATGCAGTCCTTTGCGCTTGATGAGCAGCACCCGCTGGTGTGGACACTTCAGGAAGAGTTCCATGCCGTTACCGGCGGGGAGCTGTCCTACGCCTATGGCACGCCCGTGTGTGATTCAAACATTTTGGCTGTTACGCTGGGGATCCATGTCGTGACCTTTGGCCCATCGGGCGGCAATATGCACGGCGATAATGAGTATGGCTACGCATGGCAGGTCAAAAACTGCGGTGAGATCTACCGCCGCACGGTCGCAAGGCTGCTTGGCGGCAAAGCAAAAAAAGAAAATGGCCGCCGTCCGATGGACGGTGGCCATTTCATTTGCCTGAAAGCCTTGACTTTTTGACAGCAAAGCTTTAAAATGACAAAGACGCTGGACATAACCTCTGGCGCCGCTGTGTATTTTTACCAAAAACCGGAAGGGAGATCCGCCGGCCGCATCGGACAAACGGCGGGGAAGGAATATGAAAAATACAAAAAGCTTTGCCAGCCGATGGGGCTTCATTCTTGCTTCGGTCGGTTCGGCAGTCGGCATGGCGAACGTATGGGGCTTTCCCAATAAGCTCGGCAGCAACGGCGGAGGGGCATTTTTGCTGATCTACCTGCTCTTCGTGTTTATCTTCAGCTATGTCGGCCTGCCGACGGAGTTTGCGATCGGACGCCACGCCGGAACCGGTACGCTGGGCGCGTATGAAAAGGCGTGGGCGACGCGCGGGAAAGGCGCCGGTACGGTCGGCGGCCTGCTCGGCTGGCTGCCGCTGGCGGGTTCGATGTGCATTGCCATCGGCTATGCGGTGATCGTCACCTATGTGCTCAAGGCGCTGGTGGATTCTCTGCTCGGTACGCTGATGAGCACGGATACGGCATCGTGGTTCTCGGCATTTTCCTCCACGCCCTACGGTGTGATCCCATACCATATTATTGTTGTGGTCGGGACGCTCCTGACGCTTTTCCTCGGTGCGCACAGCATTGAGCGGACCAACAAGATCATGATGCCGCTCTTTTTCCTGATCTTCCTCGTCCTGGCTGTGCGCGTGGCGCTGCTGCCCGGCGTGGCGGAGGGCTACCGCTTCATGTTCACTCCGCGCTGGGAGGCGCTGACCGACCCGATGATCTGGATCTGGGCGATGGGGCAGGCGTTCTTCTCGCTCTCCGTCACCGGAAGCGGCATGATCGTCTACGGCGCGTATCTTTCCAAAGAGGAGGACGTTGTGGGCGTGGCACAGCATACGGCGCTGTTTGACACCATTGCCGCCGTCGTGGCGTCGCTGGTCATCATTCCGGCCTGCTTTGCCTACGGACTGGACGTCGGCGCGGGTCCGAGCCTGCTGTTCGTCACGCTGCCGACCATTTTGCAGGATATCCCGCTTGGACGGCTGTTTGCCGTGATCCTCTATGTCGCCATGATCTTCGCCGGCGTCAGTTCGCTGCAAAATATGTTTGAGGCAGTTGCCGAATCCCTGATGCACAAGTTTCCGCGCCTGAGCCGAACGGCGGTTCTGGTCATTTTGTGTGTTCTGTGTCTGGGCTTCGGCATCGGCATGGAGACCATCGACAAGTGGGGGCCGTGGATGGATCTGGTGTCCATCTACATCATTCCCATCGGTGCGACGCTCGGTGCGGCGTCGTGGTTCTATGTGATGAAGAAGGACGAGCTGCTTGCCGCAGTCAATACCGGCAGAGGGAAGATGCGGGGCACGTTTTGGTACTGTGTGGGCCGATATGTCTACGTCCCGCTTGCCGCCATTCTCTGCTGTGTGGCGCTGTTCCTGCACATCTCGTTCTGACACATCGGCAAAAGGAAAGGGGAGCGGCCCCGAAAGAGACCCAAAAAAGCATCCGGATGCTTTTTGACTGTTTTTCTCAGATGGAGAGGAAGAGCTGGCGGCAGTGCTCAGCCAGCAGAGCCGCAGTGCGGTCGATGCCGAGCCGCGCGCTGTTGACGCAGATGTCGTAATTCTCCGGCAGTCCCCACGGACGGCCGGTGTAGTGCGTGTAATACTTTTCACGCTGCTTGTCCGTTTTTTCCACAAGCGCCGCGGCTGTCTTTTCGTCCGTGCCGTCAAGCTCCATGCGGTGATGGACGCGCCAGTCAAACGGCGCGCAGACAAACAGGCTCAAACGGTCGACATGCCGCTGCTCGAGGATGACGTCTGCGCAGCGGCCGATGAGGATGCAGTCCTCCTTTTCAGCCAGCTCGCAGATGACCTCGCTCTGCATCTGGAAGAGAACGTCCTCAGCAGATTTGCCCTGCGGCACCTTGGGGCCGCCGGTATAAAAGCCTTTGAACAGCCACGGATTTGCCGCCTTTTCGTCCTTCTCGACGAACAGTTCCTCATTGACCTCCGCCCGTTCCGCAGCCAGCGTGAGCAGCTCGCGGTCGTAATAGGAATAGCCAAGCGCCTGACTGAGCTTGCGGCCGATCTCGCGGCCTCCGCTGCCGAACTGACGGCCCACTGTGATGATGTGCCCTGCCATAAGTGATCCTCCTCGTTTTCTCTCTATTCATGCGCGGCGCCCGTAAGACTCAGACGGGCGGTCATGCCGCAGATATAGTCCTGAAACATGGTGTTGAACAGCGCGATCAACTCCTCCGGCGTCTGGCCCAACTCACTGCGCAGCCAGCTTTCCGCAATGCCTGCCATGGCGATGGTGAGAAAGCGCGCGGCGACGTCCTCTTTTTCGGCGTTGTCCGGAAAGCCCTTTTCCCGGATGACCTGTCTGACCGTCTGGCGGACAAGATCGTAGATATCCGTGAAGTAGTAATAAAAGTGCTGCCGGCGCATGCCGCACAGAGCCATGATCTTGGAGATCGTGATTTTGTCGAGCGGCTTCTGCGTCATCAGTAACTTGAGCGCGTCGGTGATCGCACGGCGTGTGACCTCAGAGGATCGGCAGCGCTTGCTCATAAGCGGCTTCCGATATCGCCGGGCGGCATCCCACGCCTGAGCCTGCCGCCTTGAAATAGTATATCACAGTATAGCATGGATGCAAAGAATTTGTCTTTGTTCAAATAACAGGGGTTTGCCTATATTTTGTTAAGAATAGGAGACGGTCGGAACAAATTTGACAGATGATCAATTTTGACTATTGCTATTGAAATAAGAAACGGATATGATACAAGTGAATTGCTGTCGGAGGCAAAATAAAACCGGTTGAGATCTTGTGGAAGAAAGGAACAGCGCATGAGCGAGCAGCCGAAGAAAAGCGGATTTTTTGAAAAACTGGCCACGTTTATCGTGGATAAACGAAATTTGATCTTTTTCCTTTACATCATAGCCGTGATCGCCAGCCTCATCACCCAGAGCTGGGTGAGCGTGTGCAACGACCTGACGGAATATCTGCCGGAGTCGACGGAGACGCGCCGCGGTCTGACGCTGATGGACGATGAGATGAAGACCTACGCCAACGCGCGGATCCTGGTGTCAAATGTGACGTATGACATCGCGCGCGGTCTGGCTGATCAGATCGAGGACATCGATGGCGTGTCGTCCGTCGATTTCTGGGACGCGGATAAGGGCGACGATGAAACGACCCTGCCCTCCGCCGCGAACAAGACGATGGAGGACTACATGCAGGGGGCGGACGCTCTCATTACCGTGACCTTCCGCGGCGAGGACGACGATCAGGCGGCCAAGGACTCGCTCGCGGCGGTCGAGCAGTTCCTTGCGCCGTATGATACGCAGATATCGACGGATATCGGCTATTCCAAGTCGGAAACGCTGAATAATGAAATGGGCACGATCCTTGCCGTCGCGGCGCTGATCATCGTGCTCGTGCTGCTGCTCACATCGCGCTCCTACGCCGAGGTGCCGGTGCTGCTGATTACGTTTATCGCGGCGGCACTGCTCAACAAGGGTACCAACTTCATTTTCGGTGAGATATCCTTTGTTTCTGATTCTGTAACGGTGGTATTGCAGCTGGCGCTGGCCATCGACTACTCCATTATTCTGCTCCACCGTTTTCTGGAGGAGCGCGAGCATGCGCCGGACGACCGGACGGCCTGCATCATCGCCGTCAGCGCCGCCATTCCGTCGATCTCCGCGAGCAGCCTGACCACCATTTCCGGTCTGGCCGCTATGATGTTCATGCAGTTCCGCATCGGCTTTGACCTCGGCCTTGTGCTCATTAAGGCGATCCTGTTGAGCATGCTTTCGGTCTTTACGCTTATGCCCGGATTGCTTATGCTCTTCTCCAAAGCCATGGAGCGCACGCGCCATCGGAACTTTATCCCGCAGATCGACCGTTGGGGCAAGCTGGTCTATGCTCTGCGCCATGTCGGTGTGCCGATCTTCATTGTGTGCATCGCAGGAGGCTTTGTCCTCTCCAACCAGTGCCCCTATGTCTACGGCGACAACGCCGTGATGACCGTGCGGCGCAATGAGCATCAGGCGGCCACCGACCGGGTGGACGCAACGTTTGGCACGCAGAACGTCATGGCGCTGCTCGTTCCCAAGGGGGACACAGCCAGTGAGAAGGCAGTGCTTGAGGAGCTCGGCGCGATGGACGAGGTGGATTACGCCATGGGCCTTTCCAATGTCGAGGCCAAGCCGGGCTATTATCTGACCGACAAGCTCACGCCCCGCCAGTTCTCGGAAATGATGGATATGGACTATGAGGAGGCCTGCATCCTCTACGCCGCCTATACGGCGGATCAGGAGGATAATTACGGCCCCATCGTGGGCGGCATCGAAAATTACACCGTATCGGCCATGGATATGATCCTCTTTATCTATCAGGAGAAGGAGGACGGCTACGTGACGCTCGACGATGACGATGAAAAGGACATCAACGACGCCTACAAGCAGATCACGGATGCCAAGACGCAGATGCTCGGCCCGAACTACACCCGCATGGTGCTCAACCTGAATCTGCCGGAGGAGGGAGAGGAGACCTTTGCCTTCCTCAACACCATTCACAGCGTGGTGGAGAAATATTACAGCGCGGACGAGGTATATCTGGTCGGCAACTCCATGAGCGACTACGACCAGTCGACCTCCTTTGCAAGAGACAACGTGATGATCAGCGTGCTCTCGGTCGTGTTCGTCGTTCTGGTGCTGGTGTTCACCTTCAACTCCGTCGGTCTGCCTATTCTGCTGATTCTGGTGATTCAGGGCAGTATCTGGATCAACTTCACCTTCCCGACGCTGCTGCACACCAATATTTTCTTCATGAGCTACCTGATCGTGACCTCGATCCAGATGGGCGCGAATATCGACTATGCCATCGTAATCTCGACATGGTATTCCGATCTGAAGCGGCAGATGACGCCGCGCGAGGCGCTTGTCCGCGCGCTGGATCTTTCGTTCCCGACCGTTTTGACCTCGGGTTCGATCCTGTCCGCGGCGGGCTTCCTCATCGGTCAGATCACCACCGAGCCGTCCATCGTCGGCATCGGACAGTGCCTGAGCCGCGGCACGATCATTTCCATGTTCCTTGTTATGTTTGTCCTGCCGCAGATCCTTGTGCTGGGCGACCGGATCGTGGAAAAGACCAGCTTCCAGATGAAGCTGCCGGCTGCGCCGGCGATCTCCCAGCGCATGAGCGGCACGACTTTCGTCAACGGACGTGTCCGCGGCCGCATTTCCGGTTTTGTCGATGCAGAGATCCACGGCGTGGTGCACGGTGATATTTCCGCCATGATGTCGCGCGGCAGCTTTGACCGGCCGGAGGACAAAGTGCCTTCGGCGCCGGAACATGAGCCGAATGGGTCGGATGGGTCGGCTGCACCGCCGGAGCTGACCGGCCCGGATGCGCCGGGTGCTGTCGGCACTGCGGCAGGCAGCAGTACAGAGAATCAGGAGGGGAATGCACAATGAAACAGACAAGAAGATGGATCGCCCTTTTCCTGACGGCTCTGCTGCTCTTTTCCCTTGCGGCTCCCGCTGCGGCCGCCGCAGAGAATACCGTGACCGTGCGGACGGCAGACGATCTGCTCGAGCTGGCGAAAAAGTGCACGCTGGACATCTGGTCGCAGAGCAAGACAGTCGTGCTTGAGGCAGACCTTGACTTGCAGGATACAGATTTTGCGCCGATCCCGACCTTTGGCGGCACATTCCTCGGCAACGGCCACCGCATCAGCGGTCTGCGCATCAGCGGAAGCGGAAATGTCCGCGGGCTGTTCCGCTATCTGCAAAGCGGCGCGGTGGTTCAGGACCTGACGGTGGAGGGCGTTATCCATCCCAGCGGACGGCAGGATGACCTTGGCCTGCTCGCCGGCAGCAATGCGGGGCGACTCCTCAACTGTACGGCGGTTGGCACAGTGGTGGGCGATAACCGCATCGGCGGCGTGGTCGGCACAAATGAAGAAGGCGGCGAGCTGGTTGCCTGCCGCTTCTCGGGCAGCATCACGGGCAAGCACTCCGCCGGCGGCGTGGCCGGGGAGAACCATGGAACGCTCACGCGCTGTGAAAACAGCGGCAGCATCAATACCAAGGATCTTGAAGATAACCCCAAGACGGACTATACGAATCTCGCACAGCTCAACTCCATGGAGAATGTGGCGGCCTACACCGACATCGGCGGAATTGCCGGATTATCCGACGGCACGATCCAGAGCTGCGTCAACGGCGGTGCGGTCGGCTATGAGCAGATCGGTTACAATATCGGCGGCATCGCGGGCCGCAGCAGCGGCTGGCTGGACGGCTGCACCAATACCGGTGCGGTCAGCGGCCGCAAGGATGTCGGCGGCATCGTGGGTCAGGTGGAGCCGGAGGTCATGAAGCTTTTTGACGGCGACTTCATTGACCGTCTGCTCGCGCAGCTCGACGCCCTGCAGGATGTATTGGACCGCACGGCAAACCATGCAGACAGCATTGCCGATGCGGTGAATGCGCAGATGAATGACCTCTCTGACAAGGCGCGGAGCGTCAAGAAGATCGCCGGCGATCTGACGGACGCCATGACGGACTGGGCCAATGGCAACATTGACCAGATCAACGAGCTTTCCGCACGTATCTCATGGTCGCTCGATCAGCTCGACGACATTATGGACGATATGGTGGATATGGCCGACGATCTGGACGACCTCGTGGATGATTTGGAACAGGTCCACAAAGACCTGGCAGACGCCATGGAAAGCGGCGACGCGGCGGTGGCGAATTTTCAAAATGCGCTGACTGCCCTCAAGTCGGCCAACGGTGCGCTCAAGTCTACCACGCAGGAGGTCAGCCGCGCGGCGGCTGTCCTGCTCAGCGCGATCATCAGCGGCGCGGACAATGAAACGCTGCTCAACGCGCTCAAAGATCTGGCCTACGCCATGCAGGGCTTTGAGGATGTGTGGGACGCGCTCGATACCGGTCTGAGCCGCGTTTCCGACGCGCTTGACAGCCTTTCCGGTGTGGGCGTGAATTTGAAAAAGGCGCTGGATGATCTGGAGTATGTCCGGCAGGATGCGGACGGCGTGACAGATCACCTCTACGATGTTTCCGTCGGCTTGCAGAACATAATCCACGAACTGGCGGAAAAGCCGGACATTAAGATCGAGCCGATCGGCTCCGATATCACCGACAAGGGCGACGAGCTTCAGGAAGCGATGGACGCGCTGCTTGACAGCGGTGATGCGCTCAACGCGCTCATCAGTGATTCCGCCGATACGCTCATTGGGGATATGAAGGCGGTCAACAGCCAGTTCCGTGCTATTACTGCGCTGATCCGCAGCGAGAAGAATGACTGGGACAGCGACCGCAGCAAGAGTCTGAAGGATCAGATTAAGGATTATTTTCAGGATGTGTCGGACACCTGTGATTTGGAAAAGCAGCATGATGGGCGCGTGTCCGCATCGGAAAACCGCGGCGAGGTCACAGGTGACTCCAATCTCGGAGGCGTAGTCGGTTCGATCGGGATCGAAATGGATTTCAATGTCGACGACGATATGACCAAGGTGGGGAACTATTCGCTTGATTTCCACTATCAGGCGCGGGCACTGGTGTCCGGCTGTGTTAACAGCGGCACGGTCACCGGACGCGGCGACAATGTCGGCGGCATCGCCGGCAAGGCAGAGATCGGCCGCCTGTCCGCATGCCAGAGCTATGGCGGGGTGACGACGGACGGCAGCTATGTCGGCGGTATCGCCGGCCGCTCTGATGGGAGCATTGATGCAGGCTGGGCAAAATGCACACTCAGCGGCAAGGACTATGTCGGCGGCGCGGCCGGGTATGGCAGCACACTGACAGACTGCCGGACACTGGTGAGCGTCACGAGTGAGGCTTATGTCGGCGCGGTCGCCGGTGACGTTGATGACGACGGAGAAGTACAGGGAAATACCTTTACACACGATTCCCTCGGCGGCCTGGATGGGATCAGCTACGCCGGACAGGCAGAGTCGGTGTCCTTCGACGAGCTTTGCGCCGCGCAGGGTACGCCCAAGCTCTTCACACAGCTTGAGCTGACCTTCCGCGCAGACGGCAAGGTTGTCGAGGTGGTGCCTTTCCAGTATGGGCGGGGAATAGACAAGCTGCCGGAGATCCCGGCGAAAAGGGGCTGCTCCGCCGCGTGGCCGGAACTTGATTACAGCAATCTCACGGCCAGTCAGACGCTGGACGCCATCTACACGCCCTACAGCACATCACTCACTGACGGTGGGGACACGCTGCCGCAGATCCTTGTGGACGGAAGCTTCGGCAGCCGTGCGCAGATCACACACACAACGGAAAACGTCAGCTGGGTGGATGCGAAAGGGAAAAGCCACAGCGGCGAGGCTGTCACGGTGACGCTGGACGATCCGGACTTTAAGGAGGTCTCCTACACGGTGCACTATCGTCTGCCGGAGAGTGGGAAGCGGTACACCCTCTGGGTAAAGACCGGCGACGGCTGGGAGCAGCGTGAGAGCAGCGTGGACGGAAGCTATCTGCTCTTCGGCAGCAGCGAAAAGACGGTCACCTTCTGCGTACAGGAGCGTGAGGAAGGTCCGCTGCTCTGGATCATTCTGGCGGCCGCTGCAGTGCTGGTGCTTATCCTGATCGTGGTGTTGATCCGCAGGAAGCGCGGGAAGCTGCCGCACACCTACCTCAGGCGGCTCAGAGAGAAAAAAAGAGCCAAGCAGAAAAAGTAAATCTGTTGAACGAAAAGGAAGGGCCTGCTGATGCAAGCCCTTCCTTTTGATTTGTAAAGCGAATCAGCCTTACGGAACAGAGAGAATGGATCACAGCTCGCGGATGAAGTCGAGCACGCAGTCACGCAGCCGGAGGATCTCCTCGGGCGTATTTTTGCGCAGATGCATCCCCATGCCGAGCTCACGCCCTGCCTTCGGACTGACCGGCAGCGTTTTGACGCCGTGCGTCCGCCCGCGCATCATGATCTCCGTCATCATGGTGATGCCGAGGCCCTTGCTTACCATGCGGATCACTGTCTCGTCGTCCACATGACAGGGGCGGATGATGGGCTTGACATTCTTCGGACTGAGTGCGGCATATACATCAATATCAAAGCGCCCGTAGGGCATCAGAAACTCCTTGCCGTCAAATTCCTCGATGGGAAAGCTTTCCCGCCCGCAGATCGGATAGTCCTCGGGAAGAATAGCATACATCGCGTCGCTGTAGAGCGGCGTCCAGTCGCAGGTGATGCGGCTCTGCCGGGCCGCAAAGATAACGTCGGTGCGCCCCTCTTCAAGCAGCTCGAACGGTTCGAGCTCGTTATCCACCATGCGCAGATCCACATCCGTATCCGGACACACGCGCCGAAAGCGGTAGAGGATCTCGGGCATCCAATGCATGGCAAGGCTGGCGTAGGCGGCAATGCGGATCGTCTCCGCCTTTTTCTGCGTAATGGCGGCGATCTGGTTCTCCAGCTTTGCCGTCGCGCTGAGGTATTCGCGGATGGCGGGCAGGAGGGCCTTACCGTCCTCCGTCAGCGCAATACCGCTGTGGTCACGCTGGATGAGCGTCAGGCCGATCTCGCGCTCGAGTCCGTTCATCAGGTTCGTCAGGCCAGACTGCGTGTAGCCAACCACCTCGGACGCCTTGGAAAAGCTGCCAAGGTTGACGGCGGTTATCAGGATCTCAAACTTTTTGCTGTCCATTCGGCACTCCTTTTTATAGGATATTTCAATTTGTTATATAACTATTATAACCGAGCGTTTCTCTTTTGCAAGAGCATGGTGTAATATTTCGGCATAAAGGAGTTGATTTTTCCCATGACTACCAAACGATTGACAATCCAGCAGAAAATTCTTGTCGCTGGAACGCTCTTCGGCATGTTCTTCGGCGCCGGAAATCTGATCTTTCCCGTTCACCTCGGCCAGATGGCGGGACGCAACGTACTCGCCGCGACCATCGGCTTTATCATCACGGCGGTCGGCATCCCCATCTTTGGCGTGGCCGCCATCGGCATCACGCACTCCGACGGACTGCAAACGCTTTCGAGCAAGGTCGGCAAGGGCTACGGTATTTTCTTCACCTGCCTGCTGTATCTGACCATCGGGCCGTTGTTCGCCATTCCGAGATGTGCCACCGTTTCGTTTACGACGGGCGTTGTCCCTATGCTGGAGGAAAATGCGCCGGAATGGCTGTATCTGCTTGTTTTCTCTGCGATGTTTTTCGGCTTTGTGCTCTTTTTCTCTCTGCGTCCCGGCAAGATCACGCTCTGGATCGGCAAGATCATCAACCCGCTCTTCCTGATCTTTTTTGCGGTGCTGGTCATTTCGGCGCTGCTTTCTCCGGGCGCTGCGGTCTCCGCGGTTGAGCCGGTGGAGGCGTATCAGAGCGATGCGTTTTTCCCCGCGCTCATTGAGGGCTACGGTACGATGGATGCCATTGCAGGCCTTGCCTTCGGCATCGTGGTCATCGACGTCATCCGCCGCATGGGGATCGACAACGACGATGCTATCGCACAAGATGTGCTCTCCTCCGGTATCCTGACGGGGCTGCTGATGATCCTGATCTACGTCATGTCGATCCTTGTCGGCGCGCAGTCGAGAGGGCTTTTCGAGCTCTCGGCGAACGGAGGCATCGCCCTCACGCAGATCGCGGGCTATTACCTCGGCGGTGTGGGTCAGTTCATCCTCGCCTTCACCATCACCTTTGCCTGTCTCAAGACCTCCATCGGCCTTGTCACGGCCTGTGCGGAGACCTTTGTCAAGATGACGAAGGGGAAGATTTCCTATCGCAGCTGGGCGATCCTCTTTACTCTCTTTTCCTTCGCCGTTTCCAATGTCGGGCTCAGTGCTATCATCAACTACTCCATTCCGATGCTCATGCTCATTTATCCGCCTGCGATTGCGCTGATCCTGCTGGCCTTTATCGGCAAATTCTTCGGGCATGACCGCGTTGTGTATATCGCGGTGATGATCGGCACCTGGGCGGCCGCCATCTTTGACTGCATGAAGACGCTGCCGGCATCGGTGCAGACCGCTCTCCATCTGGAGACGCCAATTGCGCTTGCCGCTGAATATCTGCCCCTGTTTGATAAAAACCTCGGCTGGCTGCTTCCTGCCATTGTGGGATTTGCGGTCGGTATGGCGATCCACCTGAGCAGAACAAAGGCTTCCGCTGCGGTGCAGGAGGGCTGAGAGAGGACAGCTCCCTTCCCGCATAGGAAAAGGAACAGACCGGCGGCACGATGCCGCCGGTCTGTTCCTTTTTTGTTCCGCCGGTTTAGCGGAAACTTCCGTCTCCACCCATCAGGGCGGTCATTTCCTCGATCCGCTCAAGCGGGAAAGGGGGCTCGCACAAGGGCTTGAGCGCAATGCTCATCAGCTTCATGGGATTGTCGTCCGCCGCCACGCGGTTGGAGCGGAGCACACCGCAGCGCCGGCAGCGGTGGATGACGGCCCATTCGCCGCCTTTTCGCACCCAGACCGCGACCGGTTCCATGATGCCGCCGCAGTCACTCTCCCGGTCGCCCGGTTCGATATCGACATGAAGGCTGGCAAGACAGTTCGGGCAGTGGTTGCGGTGCTCGCTCCCGGCGTTCTGGGGAGTGCACAGCCGCCCGCATACCTTACAGGTAAAGCTGTCGCAGCAGGCGTGCATTTTGTAATAGCCCTTTTCAAAGGTTTTGCGTTTGTTTTTGCGGTTCATAAGATCCTCCTGAAGATCGTGTCTTACTGCTCTCCGGGAGGAACGGCGTGTGTTGGATTTGCCAGACCTCCCGGTCAGGCCACACGTTCCAGTGATAAGATAGAATGCTTCAAAAAATATCTCCTGTTCTTTGTATTCGGGGCGGGAGTCCCGCGCCCATTTTCGGCGGCGGTCCCATCTGCGCAGGGAGGAGAACAGCCGACTGGGATCATTATAACCGCTGTGCGGTCGTCTGCCAAGTGGAGGGATAAAAATTTACAGAAAAAAGATTTGCAAAATTTCTCTTGTGTGCTATGATGAGCCCAAATAAGAGGATGCGTGTGCGTCCGGATCGAAAGCTGAAAAGAGGGACAAAAATTGTTGGATTTTCTGGAGCAGGAGCACATCAGCCCGGAGCTGCTGGACGGAGTGCGTGAATACCGTGAAAAATATCCCGCCGCACCGGAGCTGCAAAGCCGTATTCCGCAGCCGCACTATCACTATTATGGCCGCGAGGTCTGGGAGGCTGCCATCGCCGCGCTGCTGTGCGGGGAGAATCTGCTGCTGGCCGGCAGCAAGGCCACTGGCAAAAATGTGCTGGCCGAGAATCTGGCGCAGGTGTTCGGCAGACCGGCATGGGACGTTTCCTTTCATGTCAACATGGATGCGGCCGGCCTGATCGGTATGGATACCTTTGAAAATGGAGAAGTGACCTTCCGGCCGGGACCGGTGTATCTATGTGCAAAAAACGGCGGCTTCGGCGTGCTCGATGAGATCAACATGGCAAAGAACGAGGCGCTTGCCGTGCTTCATGCTGCGCTGGATTTCCGCCGCGCCATCGACGTGCCCGGCTATGAGCGCGTGGAGATCGACCCCGCCGCGCGCTTCATCGGCACGATGAACTACGGCTATGCCGGTACGCGTGAGCTCAACGAGGCGCTCACGAGCCGATTTGTAGTCATTCAGATGCCGCCGATTGCGGCGGATGGGCTTGAGCGTCTTCTCGGCGAGGAGTTTCCGACGCTGGAGAAGAAATACCGCGGGCAGTTCGTGCAGCTCTTCCTCGACCTTCAGAAGAAATGCGAGAGCGCGGAGATCTCTGCCAAGGCGCTCGACCTGCGCGGCCTGCTTGATGCGCTGCGCCTGATCCGGCGCGGCGTAAGCGCCGGCGCGGCGCTGGACATGGGCGTGACGAACAAGGCGTTTGATGCGTATGAACAGGGACTCATCCGCGACGTGATCGCCGCGCGCATCCCCGCAAAGCTCGACCGCGGCCATCTGTTTACCGACTGATATGGAGACTGCCAGCTACAGCGCACGGCAGCGCCGCGCCATCAACCTTGTCTGGACGGCATGCGGGGATTATGGCTTTGAGCCGCGCTTTCTTGCGCTCAGGTCAAGCGGCGAACCGGACTTTTATATGAACTGCGTCATCGGGCTGGTGCATAAATGGCTCGGCGACAAGATGCCGAACCGTCTGTTTGCCCGCTGGGCGGGCGATACGCGGCAGGCCGTCTTTGACGATCTTGCGTGGCTCGCGCTGGAAAACGCCGTGTACGAAAAGGAACTGCCCGAACGGCTGGTGCTTGAAGAGCTGCGCCGCGCCCACGCCGGAGAGTTTTTCGCGTCTGAATACCAGCTCTCGCGGCAGGAGTGGATGGAGAAGAACCAACTGGTCTATTCCATCCAGTCTGCGCGCTGGAAGGGTGTGCTGGGTCAGCGCCCGCCGCTGCTTGCGCCGTGGGAGAAGGGGCTTTCCGAGGCACTGTGCTGTTCCGGCACGCTCAGTGCCGATGAGCTGGAGAGCGCCATTCTTACGGCTTTTGCCAAGTATCTGCAATTCCATGGAATCGTTCATAAAAAGAACCCGCTCCACTTTCATTTCAGCGACAAATGGGCACCGCTGCTTACCAAGCTCATGCCGGTCGAGATCGTCCGCACGGATGAGCTGACCGTCGGGCGCTCTGCCGCCGCGGGGGAGAACGGCATGGTGCGCGCGTCCAACGCGCTGAGGTCGCATCTGCGCTCCAATGAGCGCGAAGGGGAGGACCGGGACTATATCGAGCGCTGCTTTGGCCGTAGCCTGTATGCGCCGCAGCAGCTCGCACTTATCGAGCAGCGTTGCTGCACCGGTGATCATCTGGGCTGCCACCTCTGGTTCACCCGCGGTGTGCCGGCGCTGGATAAACCGGTGCGTGCGGACACGCAGCGGCTGTTTGAACAGGCTGCCGAGCAGGCAGAGCGCAACCGCGCCGCCTATCTGCAAGAGAGTGAGCTGCATCAGAACGCGCTTTTGCGCCTGACGGAGCAGATCCGCAACTGCATGCTCGTCCACCAGCAGCCCGAGCTTGTTCCCGCCCGTCAGGGACGGTTGGACGGCACGCGCGTCTGGCGTGAGCCGGTGCTGCGCGACGACCGCGTGTTTCTGCGCAGCGAAGAGGAGAGCCGTGCGGGCTTTACCGTCGACCTTCTGCTTGACGCTTCCGCCTCGCGCCTGCACTGTCAGGAGACGATCGCCATTCAGGGCTATATCCTTGCCAAAAGCCTCGCCGCCTGCGGTATCCCTGTGCGCGTGACCAGCTTTTGCAGTCTGCGCGGATACACGGTGCTGCGCATTTTGAAGGATTTCGGCGACCGGAACGGTGAGCACAGGATCTTCGACTACTTTGCCGCCGGATGGAACCGCGACGGACTGGCCCTGCGCGGCATGGGGGAGCTGATGCCCTCCGCGCCGGAGCAAAAGCGCCTGCTTATTCTGCTTACCGACGCGAGCCCGAATGACAGCCACAAGATCCTTCCGAGTGGGAAGATCCCGCTCAGCCGCGACTACGACGGACAGCCCGGCATCGACGACACCGCTGCCGAGGTGCGTGCCCTGCGCGCGAAGGGCGTGCGTGTGGCGGCGGTGTTCATGGGGGAGAACGCCAGTGTTCCCGCGGCAAACGCCATTTATGGCCGTGACCTCGCGCGCATCCGCCGCATCGACCAGTTGGCCTCCGCAGCGGGACGGCTCATTCAGGACGAGATCCGCGAGCTGTCGGACTGAACGAAAAAAGAAAAGCGGCTGCGATAGGCAGCCGCTTTTTTCCTCAATTTCAGCCATTTTCCGCGCGGGCGATGGATGCGATGTCACCCACACCGTCAAGCACGACGCTGGGTCGGTAGGCATAGGTCTTGAGCGTCTCGCGCGTCGATACGCCCGAGAGCACCAGCACCGTGGACATACCGCTCTCCAAGCCGGAGATCACGTCGGTGTCCATGCGGTCGCCGACCATCACGGCTTCGGCGGAGTGGCAGTGGAGCATTCGCAGCCCCGTGCGCATCATCAGGGGATTCGGCTTGCCGCAGAAATATGCTTGTCTGCCTGTTGCCATTTCGATGGGGGCAATGAGCGCGCGGCAGGCGGGGGCGATGCCGTTTTCAATGGGGCCGGAGACGTCGGAATTTGCGCCGATGAGCTTTGCGCCCTGCATGACGAGGTTTGTCGCGCGGGTGAGCGTGTCGAGCGAGTAGGTGCGCCCCTCACCGACGACCACATAGTCGGGGTTCACATCGTTCATCGTGATGCCAGCGTCATAGAGCGCGTTCAGAAGGCCGGCCTCGCCGATGGCAAACACCGAGCAGCCCGGCGCCTGATCGCGCAGAAAGGCCGCCGTGGCAAGCGCACTGGTGTAAAAATGCTCTTCCGGCACGTCAAGTCCCATGCGGGCAAGCTTCTGGTTCAGCTCACGCGGCGTGTAGCCGCTGTTGTTGGTGAGAAAGAGATATTCCTTATCCTCGTCGTGCAGCCATTGGATAAATTCGGCCACGCCCGGAAGAATACGGTTGCCGTGATAGATCACGCCGTCCATATCGCAGAGGAAGCCCTTTTTCTCGTTAAAATCGATCGAAGCGAAGGTATCCATAAAATAGACCTGCCTTTCTGAGCAGTTGATTTAAATGATTATCTGCATGGTATCATGCCTTTGCGAAAGTTTCCAGCAAAATCTTGTAAAGTTTTTTCGGGAAACAAGCGGGAACGGCGAAGCCGCCATGAAAAAAGAAGCGTGCCGCCGTCCATCAGGACGGCGGCAGCAGTTTTTCCGGTCAAAGGGTGATCGCGCCGTCCGAACCTTCCGCGCCGGCGAGCAGCGGCGCACATTCGGCAAGAAAGCGCTCCACCTGCTGGGCGCAGCGTCCGATGTAGAGCTTCGGCTCCATCACGGCGTCCAGCTCCGCACGCGTCATGCCGAAGGCTGGATCGGCGGCAAGGCGGTCAAGCAGATCACAACGCTCGCCCTCCTTCATGCGCGCGGTCGCGGCCATGGAGTGCTGCCTGATCTTCTCGTGCAGCTCCTGACGGTCGCCGCCGCGCTTGACGGCCTCCATCATGATGTTCTCCGTGGCGAGGAAGGGGAGATATTCGCGTATCGTGCGCTCGACGATCTTTTCGTTGACGTGCAGACCGTTCGTCACACTCTGGCACAGCCGCAGCACCGCATCTGCGCAGAGAAAGCCCTCCGGCATGGAGATGCGGCGGTTGGCCGAGTCATCCAGAGTGCGCTCGAGCCACTGAACGCTTGCGGTCATGGGCGCGTTTGCCGCATCGGCCATCAGATAGCGGCTGAGCGAGCAGATGCGCTCACAGCGCATGGGATTGCGTTTATAGGGCATGGCGGACGAGCCGATCTGATTCTTTTCAAACGGCTCCTCGACCTGCCGGTCATGCTGGAGCAGACGCAGATCGTTCGCCATGCGGTATGCGCTCTGCGCGATGGAGGAGAGGACATTCAGGATGCGGCTGTCCGTCTTGCGCGGGTAGGTCTGGCCGCAGACGGAGAAGCAGCGGTCAAAGCCGAACTCAGCGGCGATGCGGTGGTTCATCTCGTCGATCTTTTCGCCGTCGCCGTCAAAGAGATCCATGAAGCTGGCTTCCGTGCCGGTCGTGCCGCGGCAGCCGAGAAATTTCATCGTTGCAAGGACATGGTCAAGCTCTTCCAGATCGCTGAGAAAGTCCTGCATCCACAGCGCTGCGCGCTTGCCGATCGTGACAGGCTGCGCGGGCTGATAATGCGTATAGCCGAGTGTTGGCGTCGCGGCGTATTCGCGCGCAAACGCGGCCAGATTTGCCAGCACGCCGCGCAGCTCCCCGCGCAGATATTTTAAGCCGTCGCGGTAGAGAATGAGGTCGGCGTTGTCGGTGACATAGCAGCTCGTCGCGCCGAGATGGATGATGCCCGCCGCGCTCGGCGCGGCCTTGCCATAGGCGTAGACGTGCGCCATAACGTCGTGGCGCACCTCGCGCTCGCGCTGCTCGGCCACGGCGTAGTCGATATCGGTGATGTGCGAGGCCAGCTCCGCGACCTGCTCCGCCGTGATGGGGAGCCCCAGTTCATGCTCGGCGCGGGCCAGCGCCGTCCAGAGCCGACGCCATGTCTGAAAGCGCGAGTCGGCGGAGAACAGGCGCAGCATATACTGCGACGCATAGCGCGACGACAGGGGAGATTCGTAAACGTCCTTGCTCATGGCAGAATACCTCTTTCTGTGTCAGCGCAGGATCAGGCTCTCGCGCTCTGCGCCGACGGAAACATAGCCGATGTGGCAGCCGATGGCCTTTTCCACATACTCGACATAGCTCCGCGCGGCCTCGGGCAGCTCGCCCCACGTGCGCGCCTTGGAAATGTCGCACTTCCAGCCGGGAACATATTCGATCACCGGCTTGGCGTCCTGAAGGCAGACGGGGAAGGGAAACTCGTCCGTCTGCTTACCATTCAGCTCATAATGCGCGCAGACGGGGATCTTGTCAAGATAGCTGAGGATGTCCAGCTTGGTGAGCGCGATGTTCGTCGCACCTTGAATCTCCACGCCGTAGCGTGTGGCGACCAGATCAATGGGGCCGACACGGCGGGGACGACCGGTCTTTGCACCGTATTCCGCGCCGGCATCGCGCAGCTGCTGGGCCTCCTCTCCGAACCACTCGCACACGAACGGCCCCTCGCCCACGCAGGAGGAATAGGCCTTCACCACACCGACGACCTCGTCGAGCTTCGCGGTGGGAAGACCGGAGCCGACAGGCGCAAAGGCCGCGATGGAGTTGGAAGAGGTGGTGTAGGGATAGATGCCGTAGTCCAGATCGCGCAGCGCGCCGAGCTGAGCCTCAAAGAGGATGGACTTGCCATCCGTCTGTGCACGGCGCAGGAAACGTGTGGTGTCGGCGATATAGGGCTTGACGGCCTCGCAGTAGATGTTGACCCAGTCCATCAGCTCATCCATCGTATAGCCCTTGGCACCGTAGACCTTCTGAAGGGTGAGATTCTTCCACTCCAGCAGATCTGCCAGATGTTCGCGCAGATGCTGAGGGTGCAGCAGCTCGCCCGCCATGACGGTCTTTTTCTGGTACTTATCGGAATAGAACGGCGCGATACCCTGTTTGGTCGAGCCGTACTTTTTATCCGCCAGCCGTGCTTCCTCCAGCGCGTCAAGCTCGCGGTGCCAGGGCAGAAGCAGAGAGGCGCGGTCGCTGATCTTCAGATTCTCCGGTGTGATGGATACGCCTGCGGCGCGGAGCTTTTCTATCTCATCGAGCAGGTTTTCACAGTCGAGCGCCACACCGTTGCCCAGAACATTGACCACACCTTCGCGGAAAATGCCGCTCGGCAGAAGATGCAGGGCAAAGGAGCCCTTGTCGTTCACCACCGTATGGCCGGCGTTGCCGCCGCCCTGATAGCGGACCACGACGTCATAATGGCTGGTGAGATAATCCACCATGCGTCCCTTGCCTTCGTCGCCCCAATTGATTCCTACGATCGCACAATTTGCCATTTGAATAAGCCTCCCAACACGGCAGCGGAAGAGCGCCGCCTGATTTTTTTAACTGAGATATTATAGAAGTCTTTTTTTCGAAAGAAAAGCAGAAAATTCATATAGAAGATATAATTTGAACTTATGGCAAAAAGAAAGCCACGCCATTTACAGCGGATGAAAGTTCTGCTAAAATACCGGAAGATCAAATGGAAAAGAGGATAGAAGGGCCGGGGAATGGGCCGGCCGCTTCGATGGGCTATGCTTGCTGTATTTCTTGCACCGTTTTATATTCTGGTGAATTACTATCTCTTTCGGCGCATCACAGGATGGATCGGCGTGTGGTTCCCGGCCTTTACGCTGCGCAGACACTACCCGGTGCCGACGCTTGTGTACGGCTTTTTCGCGCTCTCGTTCCTGATCGCTTTCTTCCTGCCGCAAGGCAGTGCGCGGCGGGTGATGAAGGAGATTGGGAATTATTGGCTGGGCGTGCTGCTTTATCTGCTATTGACAGTCATTTTCGCCGATTTGCTGCGGCTGGTGCTGGTGCATGGACTGCACCTCGGGGCGCATTTTGCCTCGCCGTGGGTGCACCGGCTCGCCGGCTGTGTCTGTGCCGCTGCGATCCTTGCGGTCACGGCCGGCGGCGTATGGAACGCGCGCGTCATCCATGTCACGCCCTATGACATCAGCGTGGATAAGCCGGCAGGGGAACTGACGGAGCTGAAGGTCGTTCTGCTGGCGGACTTCCATCTGGGCTATAACATCGGTGAGGCGCAGATGCGGCGGATGGTGGAGCGCGTCAACGAACAGGACGCCGATCTTGTCGTCATTGCGGGCGATATTTTCGACAATGAGTTCGAGGCTGTCGAGCACCCCGGCGAGATCGCATCGGTTCTGCGCGGCATCCGCTCGAAATACGGCGTATACGCCTGCTACGGCAACCATGATGTGGAGGAGCCGGTCCTTGCCGGCTTCACCTTCCGCAGCGAGGAGGAAAAACGGAGCAGTCCGGAGATGGACGCCTTTTTGGAGCAGTCTGGCATCCGGCTGCTGCGCGACGAGACGGTGCTCATCGACGATGCCTTCTATCTCTGCGGTCGCGCGGATGCGCAGCGTCCGGGGCGCGGCATCGAGACGCGCAAAACGCCGCAGGAGCTGACGCAGGGGCTTGACCGGACGAAGCCCATCCTTGTGCTCGACCATCAGCCGCGTGAGCTTGAGGAACTGGCCGCGGCCGGTGTGGATGTGGACTTCGGCGGGCACACGCACGACGGGCAGATGTTTCCGGGCAATCTGACGGTGCGGCTGTTCTGGGAGAATCCGTGCGGTCATCTGCAAAAAGGCGCGATGCACAGCATCGTGACCTCCGGCGTCGGGCTGTTCGGCCCGAACATGCGGGTGGCGACGCGCGCGGAGATCTGTCCGGTCACGATCCACTTTCAGGAAAAAACGGAAAAATAATGCTGCACTGCTGCGAAGAAAACACTTGTTCTATTTCTGCTGGCGTGCTATACTTTTCTCAAACGAAGCGAGAGGGAGTGGGGGGGCATGGCGGAGAAAAAGAAGGTCTATGCAGCGATCGATCTGAAGTCATTTTTTGCGTCGGTGGAGTGTGTGGAGCGTGGGCTTGATCCGCTTTCGACCAATCTTGTCGTCGCCGATCCTTCCCGCACGGAAAAGACCATCTGTCTTGCCGTCTCGCCCTCACTCAAGGCGCACGGCATATCAGGCCGCGCGCGGCTTTTCGAGGTTGTCGAGCGCGTGAAGGAGGTCAACGCCGCCCGCCGTGCCGCTGCGCCCGACGGAACGCTCACCGGAGCGTCAAGCGACGCGGACGCGCTGGCCGCGTCGCCCTCGCTGGCGGTGGATTACATCGTGGCGCCGCCGCGCATGGCAAAATATATCGACTACAGCACGCGTGTTTACCGCACCTATCTCAAGTATGTTGCGCCGGAGGATATCCATGTCTATTCCATCGATGAGGTGATGATGGATCTTACCGGCTATCTGGAAACCTATCATATGACCGCACGGGAGCTGGTGCGGACGATGATCCTCGATGTGCTCCGCACGACCGGCATTACGGCGACGGCGGGCATCGGGACAAATCTTTACCTCTGCAAGGTCGCCATGGATATCGGCGCAAAGCACATCACACCGGATGAAAACGGCGTGCGCCTTGCCGAGCTGGACGAGAGGAGCTACCGCGAAACGCTCTGGAGCCATCGCCCGCTGACGGACTTCTGGCGCGTGGGGCGCGGCTACGCGAAGAAGTTGGAGGCAAACGGCATGTATACCATGGGCGATGTGGCGCGCTGCTCAGCCGGACGGGCAGATGAATTTTATAATGAGGAGCTTCTTTACCGCCTCTTCGGCGTGAATGCAGAGCTGCTCATCGACCACGCATGGGGCTGGGAGCCGGTGGGGCTTGCAGAGATCAAGGCCTACCGGCCGGAGACGAGCAGCGTCTGCTCCGGTCAGGTGCTCCAATGTCCGTATCCTTGTGACAAGGCGCGATTGATCGTGCGTGAAATGGCCGAGGCGGTCGCACTTGGGCTGCTGGAGAAGAGACTGGTGACCGACCAGATCGTACTGGAGGTCGGCTACGACATCGAAAATACTGCGCACGGCGGCTTTCACGGCGAAACTGTGACCGACCGCTATGGGCGTAAAATTCCGAAGCACGCACTGGGAACGGAGAATTTGAGCCGACAGACCTCATCCATCCGCATCCTCACGGACGCCGCACTGCACATTTTTGACCGCAGCGTCGACCCAAAGCTGACCGTCCGCCGCCTGACCATTACTGCCAACCGGCTCGTGCCGGAGAACGAGATGGTGCGTCCGGAGGAGCCGGTGCAACTGGATCTGTTTGGAGATCTTGCGGAAAGGGAGGCGCAGGAACGGCGCGAGAGCGCGGCGCTCGACCGCGAGCGGCGGATTCAGGAGGCCATGCTCGGTATCAAGAAAAAATTCGGCAAGAACGCAATCCTCAACGGCGGAAGCTATCAGGACGGCGCGACGGCGCGGCAGCGCAACGGCCAGATCGGAGGGCACAAGGCATGAGCGGAGCATACGACGACATCATTGATCTGCCGCACCACGTTTCTTCGGTGCATCCGCCGATGCCGCTGCGCGACCGCGCGGCGCAGTTTGCGCCCTTCTCGCCTCTGAGCGCGCACGGCGCCGCCATTGCGGAGACGGCGCGGCAGGAAGCCGCGCGCTATGAGCGCGGCGGGGACGCGGCTGAGACGGAGGACATGGAAGATTTTCCTTTTCATTCCTCTGACGACCTGCTATAATGAGGAAAATCTCATAAAAAAGGAACGTGAGCATGAGTAGTATTCTGTTTGAAAACTGTGATATTCTGCTGCGCGGGGGGGATGGCGCGTATTCCACGCTCCGCGGCTTCCTCGGCGTGCGCGGTGATACCATCGACTACATCGGAGTGGAAAGGCCGGCGGGGGAGTATGAGGAGCACAAGAAGATGGAGCATAAGCTCCTCATGCCCGGACTGATCAACTGCCACGATCATTCTCCCATGGTGCTTCTGCGCGGTGTGGGCAGCGGCCTGCCGCTTCAGGAGTGGCTGTTTGACAAGGTCTTTCCCATCGAGGACAGGCTGGTGCCGGAGGATATCGCCGCAGGCACGCGTCTGGCCATTCTGGAGATGCTTGCGGGCGGCACGACAAGCTTTTCCGACATGTATTTTTTCCCTGCCGAGACGGTCGCCGCCGTGGCCGAGGCGGGCATGAAGGCGAACCTGAACCGCTGCGTGCAGTGCTTTGACGAGAACCAGACTGTGGAACAGAACACGCAGATCCCGCAGTCGGTTGCGCTTTTTGAGAAGTATCACAATGCGGAGAACGGACGCATCCGCATCGATTTTTCCGTCCACGCGGAATACACCTGCAAGCCGCACATCGTCCGCGCCTACAGCGAGCTCTGCAAGGCACACAGCGGGCGGATGCACATACATCTCTCCGAAACGCAGCGCGAGGTGGACGAGTGCATTGCGCGTTACGGCAAGTCGCCGGTCGCGTGGTTTGAAGAGCTCGGGACGTTTGAGAGCCCCACGGCCGCAGCGCACTGCGTCGCCGTGAGTGAGGATGACATTGCCATCTTAAAGCGCCGCGGCGTCAGCGTTGCGCACAACCCCACCAGCAACCTCAAGCTTGGCAGCGGCTTTGCGCCGGTGCGCCGCTTTCTGGATGAGGGGATTAATGTCGCTCTCGGCACCGACGGTGCGGCGAGCAATAACAATCTTGACATGTTTGAAGAAATGCACCTTGCTGCCATCATGCACTGCGGCTACCACCGTGATCCGACGGCGGTCAGCGCCGCCGAGGTGCTGGACATGGCGACGGTCAACGGCGCGCGGCTTCAGGGACGCGGAGACACCGGCGTGCTGGCGGTGGGGAAGAAGGCCGACCTCGTCGCGCTTGACCTCGACCGGCCCCATCTTTACCCGAACTTTGACACGCCCGCGCTGCTCACCTGCGCGGCGCACTCGTCCGATGTCTGCATGACGATGGTAGACGGGAGGATTCTGTATGAAAACGGCGAATACAAGACGCTTGACCGCGAGAAGGTGTTCTATGAGGCGCGCGCGGCCATCAAGCGGCTTTACGCGTAAGGAGAAGAACGATGCGCAGAGCGGATCACGATTTGGCATTTATGCTGCAATATGAAAATATCGCGTGGTATGAAGACGGTAAAGTGAAAATACTTGACCGTCGTGTGTACCCTGCAAAGGTGGAATTTGTCACCTGCCATACCCATGCGGAGGTCGCGCAGGCCATTACCGACATGGTCACGCAGAGCGCGGGGCCGTATACCGCCGTCCCGATGGGGATGGCGCTGGCGGCGCACGAGTGTCGTGGTAAGACGGCGGCGGAGCAGATGGAATACCTCCGCGAGGCAGCTTACACGATCTCCCATGCCCGCCCGACGACGGCCAAGCGCATGGCGCTGCTGTGTGATATCTGCATTTCGGAGGCCGAGCGCGCGCTTGCCGCGGGCGAGGATGTGGCGGAGGCCATCAGACAGAAGACTGTTGAGCTCAACAATGTCCGCTATGACCGCATGGCGACCATCGGGAAATATCTGGTGGACATGTTCCCGGAGAATGGTACGGTCATGACGCACTGCTTTGCCGAAACGATCGTCGGTATGATGCTGCGCGAGTGCACGGAGCGGGGAAAGCACATCCGCCTCTTCTGTCCGGAAACGCGCCCCTATTTTCAAGGTGCGCGCCTGACGGCAACCGTCTGCCGCGACATGGGCTTTGACGTGACGGTGATCTCCGACAATATGCCGGCCTTTGTCATGCAGAACGAGAAGGTGGACGTCTTTACCACGGCCGCCGACGCCATCTGCTGCGACGGCCACGTGGTCAATAAAGTCGGCACGTTCCAGAACGCCATCGTCGCCAAGTATATGGGAATCCCATACTTCGTCACCGGTGCGCCCGATCAGGGCCATCCGACCATTGACACCGTGCACATTGAGATGCGCGACCCGAACTTTACGCTTCAGGCGATGGGCGTGCGCACGGCGGCTGAGGGCGTGAAGGGCTACTATCCCGCCTTCGATATCACGCCGCCGCACCTTGTCTCCGGCGTGGTGACTGATCTTGGCATCTACTCGCCCTACGATCTGCACCGCTATTTTACCGATGGGAAGATCGACGAGCACAATCTGGTGATTTAAGGAGCGGCACAATGAAGACTATTTCAGAGCTGCGGCAGGAGATCGTGGACCGGTCCCTGCAAGCCTTTCATGAGGGCCTGTTTTCCGGCACGAGCGGAAATATGAGCTGCTTTCTGCGTGAAGAGGGGATTATGCTCATCACGCCGACCTCGGTGCGTTACGATGTGATGCGGGCGGAGGATATCGTGACTATGCGCCTTGACGGCACGGTGGCCGAGGGACGCTTGAAGCCTTCGAGTGAGTGGCGCATGCACGCGGCGGTATACAGCCGTTGTCCGGACGTGAACGCCGTGTTCCACACGCACTCGCCCTATGCAACGGCCTTTGCCGTGAACCATCAGACGATCCCGGCTGTGCTGATCGAGGCGCTGGTGTTCCTCGGCGGGGATATCCGCTGCGCGTCTTATGCTACGCCCGGCACGGAGGAGGTCGGTCTGAACGCCGTCCCTGCACTGGCTGACCGTAAAGGCTGTACGCTTGCCAACCACGGTGTGCTCGCTGTGGGAGACGATCTCGCACAGGCGTACCTCAACGCCGAGTACATTGAGGATGTGGCAAAGGTCTATACCATCGCAAACTCCATCGGAACGCCGATGGAGCTGCAAAAGCTGTGAAAAAAGCGCCCCGCAAATTTTTGCGGGGCGCTTTTCATTGGTGCCTTAAGGCGTGGAAATAAACCCCCAGTTCTACTGGGGGAAGAAAAAT